>BEHN01000003.1 GCA_002898535.1 bacterium HR11 | reverse complement strand
GCCAACGGGACGATCAGCAACTCGGGGGAGGCGTATGCCGACATCGCCGCCATCTATCGGCTCCAGGCCTCCTGCGTGGGGTACGGGTTCTTCTGGACGGCCAACCAGGGTTGCGGCCAGACGGCCGACGGGACGGGCTACAACGTCAACGAGGCCCAGGTCGGGTCGGCCCACTGCGCCCTGGACTGTTCGGGCGTCCGGGACGCCGACTGGGACAAGCACGCCGACCACACGCCGGACACGCCCCAGAACTTCGTCTGTCCGAAGTGTAGCTCCGGGACGGGCCCCTGCGGACGGCAGGTCCACTGCGCCGCCGCCCCCGTCCGGCAGGCCGCCTGGGACCTGGTCGCCCGGGACCTGCGGGGCTACCAGGGCTCGCCCTTCAACTATGACGCCAACACGGCGTTCATCATCGGGAACAAACTCTTCTATCAGGGGAGCGGGAACGTCGGGACGTGGCACGCCTGTAGCTGTACGAACAACACCTCCGACGGATGTGGGGCCAGCAACGGCTACATGCAGTGGCTGGCGGCCGACGACGACAACGGCAACCTCAACGACGGGACGCCCCACATGACGGCCATCTATGCGGCCTTCAACCGCCACAACATCGCCTGCTCGACGCCGACCCCTCAGAACAGCGGTTGCTCGACGGGCCCCACGGGCGCCCCGTCCCTGACGGCCACGCCGGGCGACAATCAGGTCGGCCTCTCGTGGACTTCTGTCGCGAACGCCGCCAAGTACTGGGTCTTTCGGACCGAGGGCCACGCCGGCTGTAATTTCGGGAAGACCCTCATCGGGACGGTTACGTCGACGAGCTTCACCGACACGGAGGTCGCCAACGGTCGTCCGTACTGCTACGTCGTCATGGCCGTCGGGTCTTCCAACGCCTGTTTCGGCCCGGCCAGCACGTGCACGTGCGTGACGCCGAGCCCCGGGAGTTGCACGGCACCGTCGGCCCCGACCCTGGTCAGCCCGGCCAACGGGGCGACGGGCGTGTCCACGACCCCGACGCTGGACTGGAGCGACGTGACGGGCGCCACGTCCTACGACGTCCAGGTCTGTTCCGACAGCGCCTGCGCGACCGTCGTCCGGTCCCAGACGGGCCTGACGGCCAGCCAATGGACGGTCTCGCCGGCCCTGAATAGTGCCACGACCTACTACTGGCGAGCCCGGGCCGTCAATTCCTGCGGCGCCAGCGCGTGGTCGGCGACGTGGAGCTTCACGACGGCCAGCGGCGGCGCCTGTACGCCGACGGGGGCGACCTACGATGCGACCCTGAAGGCTCCCAAGTGCGGGGCGTCCAACATCTGCGGGTGTGACACGGGGAGCCTCATCGACAGCCGGGACAACATCGCCGGCAAGGCCGAGCTGAATCAGCCCAACACGATCAACAACTCCTGCGCCGACGGCACCAGCGGCACTTACCACAACGACGAGAGCGTCGACCGCATCGTCGTCCAGACGACCGACGGGACGGCCCTGGGCCCCGGCAAGCAGGTCCGCATCGACGCCACCGTCTGGTGCTGGGGGACCAGCGACTACGTCGACATCTACTACACGTCCAACGCTAACAGCCCGACCTGGACGGCCGTGGCGACGGGCCTCCAGTGCAACGTCAGCGGTCAGGCCAAGACCTTCTCGGTGACGATGACCCTGGCGAACGTCTCGGGCCTCCACGCCGTCCGCGTCCAGGAACGTTACGGCGGCTCCGCCTCCGCCTGCACCTCCGGCTCCTACAACGACCGGGATGACCTGATCTTCCAGGTCGGTACCACTGCCGCCTGTACGCCGACGGGGGCGACCTATGATGCGACCCTGAAGGCTCCCAAGTGCGGGGCGTCCAACATCTGCGGGTGTGACACGGGAAGCCTCATCGACAGCCGGGACAACATCGCCGGCAAGGCCGAGCTGAATCAGCCCAACACGATCAACAACTCCTGCGCCGACGGCACCAGCGGCACTTACCACAACGACGAGAGCGTCGACCGCATCGTCGTCCAGACGACCGACGGGACGGCCCTGGGCCCCGGCAAGCAGGTCCGCATCGACGCCACCGTCTGGTGCTGGGGGACCAGCGACTACGTCGACATCTACTACACGTCCAACGCTAACAGCCCGACCTGGACGGCCGTGGCGACGGGCCTCCAGTGCAACGTCAGCGGTCAGGCCAAGACCTTCTCGGTGACGATGACCCTGGCGAACGTCTCGGGCCTCCACGCCGTCCGCGTCCAGGAACGTTACGGCGGCTCCGCCTCCGCCTGCACCTCCGGCTCCTACAACGACCGGGATGACCTGGCTTTCCAAGTACCTTGATGGAGTAGAGTAGGCGCGGGCTTCTGAGACGGAAACACGTCTCTCCCTTCCCCGGGCAAGAAGGGTCAGGGGAGAGCCCTTTATACTACTCGACGCGGGGTCGCGGGACCGGGGCCTCGACGGGCCGCCGACGCCCGCGACCCCCTTCTATCCCTTGTCCCATCGGCTCGGTCGCCCAGAGGGACGTCCCCAGCAGGGCGCCGACGATGAGACACCCGCCCAGCCACTGGCTGGCCGTCAGACGCTCCCCCAGGAGGACCCACGACAGGAAGGCCGCCTCGAGGGGCTCCATCGCATAGATGAAGCTGGCGATCGGCGTCTGAAGCCGGGGCTGGGCCCGCATCTGCCACTCGAAGGCCAGCCACGAGGGGAGGAGCCCGAGGGCCCCCGCCGTCACCCAGGCCCACGGGGGGTTCGAGTTAGCGACCAGGGGCTCCCCGAGGACCAGGGCCCACAGGGCCGTCCCCGCGGCCACGGCGGCGACCTGCAGGAAGGCGTACCAACGGCCGTCCGTCGGGTCGACCCATCGGTCGACCAAAACCATCTGGACGGCGAAGGCCAGGGCGGCCATCACGGAGAAGGTATCGCCCCGATTCCAATCCCACGTCCAGTCCCGCAGGGTCAGGAGGCTGACCCCGACCAGGGCCAGGGCCCAGTAGAGGCCGTACCCGCGGGGCACCTGCCGGACCGGCCGCCGGGGGTCCAGCCGGGCCATCCCGAAGTAAAGCAGGGGACCAAAGAGGACCAGCAGGGCGATCAGGAAGGCCGCCTTGGAGGCCGTCGTGTGGCGAATCCCGTAAACCTGGGCCGTGAAGCCCCCCCAGAGGACGGCGCCGATGCCGATGCCCCGGCCCACGTCCCGGAGGTCCCGCGAGCCGAACCGGAGGCGGCCCAGCAGGAGCATCCAGACCGTCCCCAGGGTGTAGCGCCAGAACTGCACCTGGACGGGCGTCCAGACGGTCAGGAGGATTTTGTAGACCGGAAATGTGCCGGCCCACACCGTCGTCGTGAGTAACAACAAGCCGACGGCGGACCACGTGCCTCGACGTTCCATCCGATAACCTCACCGTAAAGGCACAGGCCCGAGGCTTGGAGAGAGCCCAAGGCCTGCCCCTACTCCGGCAGGGCCTCCCGGATCTGCGCCCACACCCGGGCACTCAGGGTATGTCGGTCGTCCCACGTGAGGCCCTGGGTCGAAACCGCCGGATGGACGACGACCCGCACAAGCCCCGGCCGAATCCGCCATGCGCCCTTCGGAAGCGCCCCGTAAGTCCCCCAGAGGCTGACCGGCACGATGGGCACGCCGGCCTCGATGGCCAGTACAAAACCGCCCCGCCGGAACGCCTGCAGACGCCCCGTCGGGCTCCGGGTGCCCTCGGGGAATATAAGGAAGCTGACCTGCTGACGCAAACGGTCCAATGCCTTCCGGAGTTCCCGCCGGGCGACCTCCGGCCGCTCCCGGTCGACGGGCACGAAACCGGCGATGCGCATCAGCGTCCCCATGATGGGCACCCGGAACAGCTGGACCTTCGGGAAGACCCGCACGTCGTGGGGAAGGTACGCCAGCAGGATGGGCGGGTCCAGAAGACTCTGATGATTCGCCACGAACAATACCGGCGGGTCGGGCGGCTCGGCCCGAAAGGTGACCTCGACCCGAATCCCGGCCAGTCGAAGGCCCCATCGAAGGAGTCGGCGCCCCCAGCGGTAGGCGCGCGGGAAGTCCCGCGTGAGGAGCAGGTAGACGATCATCGGCGGACCGACCAGGAGGAGCGCCAAGGCGACGTACAGGTACACGACGAGGGACCGAAGCTCCCACCACCGCCGCTTGAGAAACCCCCACATCGCGTGGCCTCATGGATAAGTAGACCATGGACCACGGACCACGGACGATAGACCGGGCTGGAGCTCCGAGGGCATCCAGGCCCGCTGGATTTCCTCCCCTCGGGGTGAGGCAAAGAGAATCTTCCGAGGCTATCCCAGAGTCCATGGTCCATGGTCTATGGTCCATGGTCTCATCTTGCATCCCGTATCTTGCATCTTGTATCTTGCATCCTGCATCCTCTTCCCTATCGCCTGCCTGGGTGGTGGACGATGTTAGACCTCCGGTGGGTCCGGGAAAACGTCGAATACGTCCGCCGCAAGATGGCCGAACGGGGCGTGGACGTCGGCCTCGACGAATTCCTCGAGAAGGACGCCCGTCGCCGGTCGCTCCTTCAAGAGGTCGAGGCCCTCAAGCACCGTCGAAACGAACTGACCCGTCAGATTGGTCGCCTCAAGCAGGCCGGCCAGGACCCGACGGACCTCCTGGAGGAGAATCAGCGCATCAGCGCCCGCATCGAGGAGCTGGACGCCCGCGTCGCCGAGCTGGACGCCTGGGTCGAGGCCTGGCTCCTGCGGGTCCCCAACGTCCCCCATGAGTCCGTCCCCGTCGGACCGGACGCCTCGCATAACGTCGAGGTCCGCCGCTGGGGGGAGATCCCGTCCTTTTCGTTTCCCGTCCGGGACCACGTGGACCTCGGCCGCTTCTTAGGGATCTTAGACCTGGAGCGGGCGGCCAAGGTCGCCGCCGCCCGTTTCCCCCTGTTCAAGGGCTGGGGCGCCCGACTCGTCCGGGCCCTCGCCCAGTTCATGCTGGACCTCCACATCCGGGAACACGGCTACCACGAAGTCTGGGTCCCCTATCTCGTCAACCGGGCGACGATGACCGGCACGGGCCAGCTCCCGAAGTTCGAGGCGGACCTCTACGCCGTCCCGTCTGACGACCTGTTTTTGATCCCGACGGCCGAGGTCCCCGTGACGAACCTCTTCCGGGAGGAGACGCTGTCGGAGAAGGACCTACCGATCCGGCTCGTCTGCTGGAGCCCCTGCTTCCGACGGGAGGCCGGTACGTACGGCCAGGAAAGCAAGGGCCTCATCCGTCAGCATCAGTTCGATAAGGTCGAGCTCGTCCACATCACGACGCCGGAGCGGTCCTACGACGACCTGGAGACGCTGACCCGGCACGCCGAGACGGTCCTCCAGCGGCTGGGCATCCCCTACCGGGTCATGCTCCTGTGCACGGGCGACATGGGCTTTGCGGCGGCCAAGACGTACGACATCGAGGCGTGGCTCCCGAGCCAACAGCGGTGGCTGGAGGTCTCGTCTTGCTCGAACTGCGGGGACTTTCAGGCCCGGCGGATGGGCCTGCGGTACCGTCCGGCCGGGGGCGGCAAGGCCCGGTACGTCCACACGCTGAACGGCTCGGGCCTGGCCGTCGGACGGACTATCGTCGTCCTCCTGGAGAACTACCAGCAGGCCGACGGCTCGGTCCTCATCCCGCCGGCCCTGCGGCCCTACCTGGACGGCTTGGAACGGCTGACTCCAGGAGTGCAGGCGCCCCTGCCTACAACCGAAACAGGTCGATAGTCCGTTGCCGGACTCGGGACCTGGGACCCCTGCCGGGACCCCGCCCTGAGGGGTCGCATCTCGCATCTTGCTCCCGTCCGCCATTCCCCTTATGCTATCGGCGCACCCACCGGGGCGGGGTCAAGGATGTGGCCTGCGTTCCGATGGCCGGAGCCGGACGATGGGCCCCGCAGAGTCTGACACTGGTGGGACCGCCCACCGGTACACTGGACCCGTCACCCCTCGGATCATTTTTGTTGTCTTGTACGCCTGGCTGGGGCAGGGACTCCTTCTATCCTCGGGCATCGCGGCGGCCCCGATCCCCCGGCCCCCGTCAGACGGCGACGTCGCACCGGACCGCTACCTCTGGACCGCTTGGGGGACCGGCGCTGGCCTGCCCCAGAATTCGGTCACGGCCCTCCTGCAGACCCGCGACGGCTACCTCTGGGTCGGGACCTTCGGGGGCTTAGCCCGCTTTGACGGCGTACAGTTTACCGTCTTCCGCCCGACGAACACGCCGGTCCTGCGGGGGACCCAAGTCCTGGCCCTGGTGGAAGACCCGACGGGCGCCCTCTGGGTGACCACCCTGGATGCCGGCCTCTACCGCTATGCCGCCGGCCGCTTCGAGGCCTTCTCGACGACCGAGGGCCTCCCCGATAGGAACGCTTACGCCGTCGCCGTCGACCCTCGAGGGACGGTCTGGGTCATGACCGCCCAGGGGCCGGCCTACTATCGGCAGGGCCGTTTTCACGCCCTCCCGATCCGGCCGGAAATCCGGCAAGGCCCCATCGGATTTCAGAACCTCGATACGGCGGGCGGCCTCTGGTGGGGCGTCGGCGACCGTCTGTATGTCTATCGGGACGGCCAATGGACGGTCCTGCCCTTCCCCTATGGCCCGGCGCCCCTCGTATGGCAGATCTACCAGGACCGGGCCGGGGCCTGGTGGTTCGCTACCGAGGGCCTCGGCCTCCTCCGCTATCACGAGGGTCGGTGGACTCGCTACGGTCCCGAGCAGGGTCTCCCGGCCTTGGTCCGGACCGTCTATGAGGACCGCCGGGGCCGTCTCTGGGCCGGGGCATGGCAGGCCGGCCTGTTCCGCTGGACCGACGGCCGATGGGAACCCGCGAGCCCCGACGACCGCGTTCGCCGTCGGACCGTCCGAGCCCTCTTGGAAGACCGGGAGGGTAACCTCTGGGTCGGGACCGACGGCGAGGGCCTCTATCAGGGACGGGTCCCCCGTGTACGGACCTTTGGGCAGGCGGACGGCCTCCCGGGCGACGTCTTCGTCCCCGTCGTCAGCGACGACGAGGACGGCCTCTGGTTGGGCCTGACCTGCGGGGGGTTGGTCCATTGGAGGCCCGACGGCCGTAGCGAGCACTGGACCGAACGGGACGGCCTGCCCGGCGGATGTATATGGTCCCTCTTGCGGACCCGCTCGGGCGACCTCTGGGTTGGCGGCCTGGGCCTCGTCCGGCTTCGTCCCCGTCCAGCCCGCCCCGCCGGCGGGGGTCGGACCGCCGCCTTCGAAATCGTTCGTCTGACGATGCGGCAGGGCCTCCCCAGCGATGCCGTCCTGGCCCTCTACGAAGACACGGCCGGCCGAATCTGGGTCGGGACCGAGGCGGGTCTGGCCGTCCTCGAAAACGATGCCGTCCGCCGGGTCTATCGGACGTCGGACGGCCTCGTCCATGACTGGGTCCGTTTCATCACCCAGGACCGCACCGGCGCCCTCTGGGTCGGGACCCGCGGGGGCCTCAGCCGATGGGCCGACGGCCGCTTCGAGAACTTCACGACCCGGAACGGGCTCTCCCACGACCACGTCCGGGCCGTCCACGTCGACGCCGCCGGTCGGGTCTGGGTCGGCACCTACGGCGGCGGCCTGGACCTCTACCGGAACGGCCGCTGGTACGCCTTTACGACGGCCACGGGCCTGCCCGACGACTTCATCACCCAGGTCCTCGAAGACGACCGGGGCCGCCTCTGGGTCTGTAGCAACAAGGGCATCTTCCGGGTCGACCCATCGGCCCTGGAGGCCGTCGCCACGGGCGCCGCTCCGACCGTCCCGGCCGTGCTGTACGACACCCAGGACGGCCTGACCCTGGCCGAATGCGCCGGCGGCAGTCAACCCGCCGGCGCGAAGACCCCCGACGGCATCCTCTGGTTCCCGACCCTTCGGGGCCTGGCCCGTATCGACCCCCGGGCCGACAATCCCGTTCCCCCGCCCGTCTACATCGAGGCCCTCCGGACGGCCCGGGGCCTCTCCGTCCCCCCTAACGGGGCCGTCGTCCTCCCGCCGGGCCAAAACGACCTGGAGGTCCGCTATACCGCCCTGAGCCTGCGGAACCCCCTGAAAGTCCGCTTCCGCTATCGCCTGGAGGGCTACGACGCCGACTGGGTCGAGGCCGGGACCCGACGGTCCGCTTACTACACTCACGTGCCCCCCGGCCGTTACCGCTTCCGGGTCCAGGCCAGCAACGACGACGGCCTCTGGAACGAAACCGGGGCCGCCCTGGACCTCACCCTGCGGCCCTACCTGTACCAGACCGGCTACTTCTATGTCCTGTGCGCCCTCGGCCTGACCGGCCTCATCACCGGCCTGATTCGATGGCGCCTGCATGCCCTCACGCGCCGGGCCCGCCTCCTGGAAACCACGGTGGCCCAACGCACGGCCGAGGTCCAGGCTCAAAAGGAAGCCCTCGCCGAGATGAACGTCCGGCTCACTCAATCCCATGAAGAACTCACCCAGGCCCACGCCGACCTCCGTCAATCCCATGAAGACCTGCTCATGGTCTTCCATCGCCTCCGGGTCGGCGTCCTGACCCTCGACGCCCAAGGCCGCGTCGTCTTCGCCAACCGAGTCGCCGAACGACTCCTCGGCCGATCCGCCGAGGCCCTCCAGGGTCAAGCTTGGGAGACCGCCCTCCCCTTCGCCCCCGAGGACTTGCGGGCCCTGCGGCACCTCCTCACGTCGCCCGCCGAGGCGGCTCCCAGGACCTCCGTCAGCTTCGTCGGCCCCGACGGCCACCGCTACTGGACCGACATCGAAATCCAGGCCGACCCGACCCACCCCGGGGGACACCTCCTCTTCCTCTACGACATCTCCGAAATTTACGACCCCTACCGCATGTCGGAGGCCACCTACGCCCGCTACGGCCTCGTCGGCCAGAGCCCCCCGATGCTCCAGGTCTACCGCCAGATCGAAGAACTCGGCCCCTTCGACACGACCGTCCTCATCGTCGGCGAGACCGGCACGGGCAAGGAACTCGTCGCCCGCGCCCTCCACGACCTCAGCCCCCGCCGGGACCGTCCCTTCATCGCCCTCAACTGCGGGGGCCTGACCGAATCCGTCCTGAGTAGCCAGCTCTTCGGCCACCGCAAGGGCGCCTTCACGGGCGCCGTCACCGACCAGGTCGGCTTCTTCGAATCGGCCCACGGGGGGACCCTCTTCCTGGATGAAATCGGCGACATGCCCCTGGACGTCCAACGGAACCTCCTCCGGACCCTCCAGGAACGAGAAATCATCCGCCTCGGCGAGACCCGCCCCCGGAAGATCGACGTGCGCATCCTCGCCGCCACCCATCGAGACCTCGACCAGGAAGTCATCGCCGGCCGCTTCCGACAGGACCTCCTGTACCGCATCCGGGTCGCCGAAATCCACCTGCCGCCCCTGCGGGAACGCCGCACCGACATCCCCCTCCTGGCCGTCCACTTCGCCCGAGAATGGACCCAACAGCGGGACCGCCCGCCCGTCGAGATCAGCCGCGCCGTCCTGGACGCCCTGCTCGACTATCCATGGCCCGGCAACGTCCGGGAACTCCGCAACGTCGTCGAGTCCGCCCTCGTCCACTGCCCCGGCCCCGTCCTCCGGGTCGAGGACCTCCCGGCCTACCTGCGGCCCCCGGCCCCCGCCGCCCCCGGCGAACCCGACCCCGACGCCGAAAAGCGTCGCCTCCTGGCCGCCCTGGAAGAAACCCACGGCAATATCTCCCAGGCCGCCCGCCGCCTCGGCCTCAGCCGCATGACCCTCTACCGCAAACTGGCCCGCTGGGGCCTGCGCGGAAAAGACAAACCCCCCGACCCCCACGCCGAATGACATGTCACAGGCTGTCCCATGTGACGTCACACCCCCTGTCACCGTGACAACCGGGACCGCCCCCGCCCCCCGCCCGCCTCCGCTCCCCACCCCACCCCCGCCCTTTGGCACGCCTCTTGCTTGAATCCCCCCGCCGCCCCCCATCCCCCACACCCAAGAGGAGTGAATCGCGGTCGGTGGGTCACTCCCCCATCCGGGGAAACCGCATGGACCCAACCCCACCCGGGCTGGATGCCCCGCATCCCGCCCGTCACGAGGTCGGACCATGCGCATCCACCTCCGATGCCATCCATGGACCCCATGGAGCCTGGCGAGCCTCCTGGCCCTGGTCATGGCCGGCCATGCCGGCTTCATGGCGGTCGCCACGATGGCGCCTGACACCCTCCTGCAGGAGGATTTCAAGGTCGGCGGCATCCCCCCGACATGGACGGTCGCTGGCCCTCCCGGCTGTCCAGGTCCGGCGCAGACGAGGTGAAACCATGAAAAGAACTTTCTCTCTTCTCACTCTGCTCGTCGTGTCACTGTGGCTGTCCGGGCAAAGCATGCGGTCGGCCTATGCGGCGGTCTACATCGTCACCTCGCTGGCGGATAACACCAACAACGACTTCCAGTGCACCCTGCGCGAGGCCATCCTGGCGGCAAACAACACGCCTGCCAACGCGGACTGCTTCGCCGGAAGCCCCGACGACGATACCATCATCTTCATCACAGGGGGTGGGACGATTACGCTTGGCTCCACCTTACCAAACATCGTGAGCGGCGCGGGAACGCTGACGATTAACGGCGGTGGGACGATCGCTATCAGCGGCGGGGGCAGCGTGCGGGTCATGGTTGTAAACAGCGGCGCAAATCTTACCCTGCAAAACATCACCATAGCAAATGGAAAGGGTAGCTCCTTCGATTACGGCGGCGGCATCTCCAACGCCGGCACGGTGACGGTCACCAACAGCACCTTCGCCGGTAACAGCGCCCACATCCTCGGCGGCGGCATCTATAACGTCGGCGTTATGAAGATCATCAACAGCACCTTCGCCGGCAATAGCGCCACCGGCGGCGGCGCCATCCGAAACAACAGCATACTGACCGTTATCAACAGCACCTTCGCCGGCAACAGCGCCGGTAGCGGCGGCGCCATTGAAAACGTTGGCACGATTACGATGACAAATTGCACGGTGAGTGGAAATAGCGCCGGCGCCGGCGGCGGCATTCTCAATGCAGGCACGCTCACGATGACAAACTGCACAGTGAGTGGAAATACATCCAGCGGCGGCGGCGGCATTCACAATGTAGGCACGCTCAACCTCAACAACAGCATAGTGGCAAACAACGTGTCAAACGGCGGTCATCCAGACATCGATGGGCCGGTCAGCTCCGGCGACTTCAACCTGATCAAGGACACAACCGGTACATCGCTTCCACCAGGCTCAACCCATTACATCACGGGGCAAGATCCCAAGCTGCTGCCGCTGGGGAACTACGGTGGGCCCACACAGACACACGCCTTGCTGGGTAATAGCCCTGCAATTGATCGCGGTAGCAACGATCTGGCCAAAGACCCCGACGGGAACCCGCTCACGACGGACCAGCGCGGCTCTGCGAGAGTAGTCAACAACACGGTTGACATGGGGGCGTCGGAGGCAAATATTTTCCTTTCCCCGACCTCACTGCCATTTGCGATCATTGGTCAGAATTACAACCAGAGCATCTCTGCAGTTGGGGGTACTTCTCCATACAATTTTTCACTGGCTTCTGGCTCTAACCTGCCGAATGGGCTGAGCCTTTCCACGGGTGGGGTGATCTCGGGGACACCTGATCAGGCAGGTATATTTGTTTTCACGGTTGTTGCGAAGGACCAGGGAGGTTTTGTAGGTTCTTATGAATATGTTTTGGGGGTAGGGAATTTGCGTACGGTGAGTAGTACATCGGATGCGAGTAATTGCTCGCAATGCCTGAGGGGAGAGATAGCTGCTGCCGGTGATGGGGACACGATTCAGATCACCGTGACCGGCACGATCACGCTTGATTCCACGCTGGGCGAGCTTTTGATAGACAAGAATCTGGCGATCGTTGGGCCTGGTGCGGATCAGTTGACCGTGAGCGGGAATAATGCGACGAGGGTGTTCAACATAAGCAGCGGTAAGACGGTGCAGATATCTGGCCTGACGATAGCAAACGGTCTCACCAGCTTTGACTCCGGCGGCGGCATTTTGAATGCAGGCACGCTCACGATGACAAACTGCACGGTGAGTGGAAATATCGCCGGCGGCGCCGGCGGCGGCATTTCGAATTCAGGCACGCTCACGATGACAAACTGCACGGTAAGTGAAAATGGCACCGGCAGCGGCGGCGGGGGCGGCGGCATTTACAATGACGGCACGCTCACGATGAAAAATTGCACGGTGAGTGGAAATAGCGCCGGCGGTGGCAGCGGCGGCATTTCGAATAATAAAGGCACGCTCACGATGGAAAATTGTACGGTGAGTGGAAATAGCGTCGTCTACGTCGCCGGCGGCATTTCGAATTCAGGCGTGCTCACGATGACAAACTGCACGGTGAGTGGAAATAGCGCCGGCGGCTACGGCGGCGGCATTGCCAATGCCAAGACCGGCTTTGGTAGTTGGGCCACCCTCAGGATGACGAATTGTACGGTGAGTGGAAATAGCGCCGGCATCCGCGGCGGCGGCATCGACCTTACTTCGGGTATGGTCACGCTCAAGAACACCATCATCGCCAACAGCACGAGCGGTGGGGACTGCGGGCAGCTCGGCGGAACTGTCGACCCTACCTCCAAGAACAACCTCATCGAAGACAGCGCCCACGCCTGCGGCCTTGTCAACGGCGTCAACGGCAACGTCATCGGCGTGGACCCTATGCTTGGCACACCGACCGGCTCGCCGGCCTACTTCCCGCTTAATCCCGATAGCCCGGCGATTGATGCCGGCGATAACACCACCTGTAATAACGTACCTGTGAACAACCAATCGCAAAACGGCGTCACCCGCCCCCAGGATGGCGATGGCGACGGCGTCGCCGTGTGCGACATCGGCTCTTATGAGGCGCCCCCTCCGCTGGCGGGGACGGGCCTGGCGATCGCGGGGGACCCCGACGGCAACGGCGTGTGGGACTCGGGCGAAGCCGTGACGGTCGTGCCGGCCTGGAGGAATAACGACAACACCTCACATATATTGAATGGCAATGCTTCCAACGTGGTGGACCCGCCGGGGGTCGTGGCGTCGCTGACGGACGCGGCGGCCGCCTACGGGACGATCCCGGCCGGGGGGACGGCCGACTGCCAGACGGCTACGGGCGACTGCTACGCCATCACGGGGACCCGGACGGGGACGGGCCACAGGGACGTGACGTTCGATGAGACAGTGAGCGTCGTAGGAAGCGGAAGCCAGCCGCCCAAGACGTGGACGCTCCACATCGGGCCGAGCTTTGCCGACGTGGCGCCGAATGTGTTTTACTACAAGGCGGTGGAGACGCTGTTGCACCGGGGCGTGACGGGCGGCTGTACGGCCAGCGACTACTGCCCGCTTCAGACGGTCAATCGGGCCCAGATGGCCATCTTTATCAGCCGGGCCGTCTTGGGGACGGACCCGCCGCTGTCCGGGAGCGGTCCGGGCGGGAGCTGGGACTGCACGGACAATGCGACCAACCACTTCACGGACGTGCCCGACGGGGTGTTCTACTGTCCCCATGTCCATTGGATGTGGGCCAACAACATCGCCGGCGGGTGCACGGCGACGACCTACTGTCCGCTGGACCCCGTCAACCGGGCCCAGATGGCCATCTTTATCAGCCGGGCCGTCTTGGGGACGGACCCGCCGCTGTCCGGGAGCGGCCCGGGCGGGAGCTGGGACTGCACCGACAGCGCGCCCAACCACTTCACGGACGTGCCCGACGGGGTGTTCTACTGTCGGCATGTGCACTGGATGTGGGCGAACAATGTCACCGGCGGGTGCACGGCGACGACCTACTGTCCGCTGGACCCCGTCAACCGGGCCCAGATGGCCGTCTTCATCACCCGGGCCTTTAACCTGTTGCTGTACGGACCGTGAACACCCCGGCGTGGGGGTCGGGGCCCGCGCCCCATCCAGCGATGAGGGAAGCCGGGTCCCCCCCGACGCCCCATCCTGCATCTTCCCGACCCCCGCCCGGACGAGCGGGGGCCGGAGCGGAGGGGGGATTCCTGGGACCCCGCTCTGACGAGCGGGGTTCGGAGCGGAGCGCCCGCCCGGACGAGCGGGGCCGGGAACCCCTCCCCGGGGACCCGGCCCGCATCTCCCCCCGCCCGGCAGGGAGGCCCCATGACCGACTCCTTGGATGAATTGATGGACATCCCCGGCGTCCAGGTCGCCTTCGTCTTCACGCCCGACGGCCAGTACACGGCCTACCGGACCCGACAACCCGTCAGCCCCCAACTCCTGGCCACGCTGGCCCAGTACTGCGCCACCGTCACCATGACCCTCCACACCCTGGCCAGCAACCTGACGGCCCTGACGGACCACAACTGGCTCCCCCAGGACTTCTGGGTCTACGTCGGCGGCGACGTCGGCATCGTCATGACCCAGGGCGGCTTCCGGGGCGTCCTCCTCGACCCCCGGACGACCGACTGGCCCCGCCTGTGGCGCACCTTGGGCCTGCGGCCAGGGTAGACGGGGAAGTCGGAGAGCCCCGACTTCCCCCGATGCCTCATCCCACTCCCCATCCCCCATTCCCCATTCCTCATTCCCAATGCCTAATTCCCATTCCCCATCCCTACCCCCTGACTCCCCCGCCTGCATCGGGTCCTTCCGACGGCTCCGCCGGGGGCCACGTCCGGGCGTGCTGGAGGATGAACTCGATGAACTGCTGGACGCCCGTGGCCATCGGGAGACGGTAGTGAAGCTCCAGGCCGTCCTGGAGGACGATGCGTTCCCAGGTCGTCCGCTCGGGCGTCATCG
Source organism: bacterium HR11 (assembly GCA_002898535.1). Taxonomy (NCBI): domain Bacteria; species bacterium HR11. The sequence goes on along the minus strand of BEHN01000003.1, from coordinate 242,747 downwards.
GTATGGCGGTCCGCAGGGCATCCCGGTACTCGTGGGCCACGCGGTGGGCCCGGGCGACTTCTTCTTCGAGTTCTTCTAAAGACTTCAGACGCAGGGCCTCCTTGATGCGACGGAGGGGGATGAAGTAACGCTGGAGTTGACGGATGATGCGGAGACGCCGGAGGTGCTCCTCGGTGTAGTAGCTGTACCGGCCCCCTCCCTTGGGCGGCGGCAAGAGGCCGATGTGGACGTAGTAGTGAATCGTCCGGGGCGTCACGCCCGCGTGCCGGGCGAGTTCACCGATTTTGAAACGGGTCTCCGACATGGGGATGACCTATCGGATGGCGGATTGCCGAATGGCGGAACGGCCCGATGGCGAATCGGGGCTTATCTTGTGTCTTACAACCAGTCTCATAAATCCGACGGGACTGGGATCGGACCTTAGATATTAGACCTCAGACCATGGACCATAGACCCCTGGGTCCAAGCAGGTCTATGGTCTGGGGTCTATGGTCGGATTTATGAGATCGTTTGTCATAGAACGGAACCGTTCGGTTCGTAAAAACCCGCATGGATCCGGCTTTTCCGACCATTCGGAGAGGACGGTTTTTCAAGCCAAGAGCCATTCGGGAGTTCGGGAATTCGGGAATTCGGGAATTCGGCAGGTCGGCAGGTCGGCAGGTCGGGTCTGTTGCAAAACGCACCGCCGAGGCGCAGAGGACGAGGGTTTTCTTCGATTTTTCTCGGCGTCTCAGCAGTGGAATGGAACGCTCTCGTCACTCCGTCCCTTTCTCCCTACCCGCCGCGCCCCGGACCAAGAAAGTCCGGAGGGTCAACTCCAGCTCGACGCCGCCGCCCTGCTGGGAGGAGCGGAGTCGAATCGATTCCAAGATCAGGAATTGGGGCGCCGTCTCGATGCTCTGGATGAACCGTCGAATCTGCTCGTAGCCACCGGTAAGAGAAAATTGGACGCCGAGGCTCTGCACGGGGGGGACCTTCACGGCTTCATAAGCATATGTGAAGTTCTGGACCCGCAGACCGGCTTGCATGGCCATCGTCTCGAGGGCGTCCCGGACGGCCGGGAAGCCCCGGTCCTCCGGAAGGAACTGACGATAGAGGAGGTCATCCCGCGTCCGTTGGGCCCGCTGGACCCGTTGGAGCGCCGAGTGCCATTCCAGGAGGGCCTGACGGGTCGCCCGCACGTCCTGCTCGGCGGCTTGCATGTCAGCCCGCAGGCGCGTGTCCATCCACCGTAGGGGGCCGTATCCGACGACCAGCAGGGCGAGGTCGATGATCAGCAGAGTCAGGACCCACCGGGCGAAGTGTCGGCGCTCCATCCACTGCCAGATCGTTTCGAGCCGCTCAAAGGTCCGCCAGTTCATGGTCCTCGCTCACCGGCCAGGGCCGACAGGACCTCGGGGCGGGTCCGATACAGGACGGTCATGTCAAAGCGGATCGTCTGCGTTTGGGCGTCTCGCTCCTCCCGACGGACGCGGATGTCCGAAAACAGACCGCTCTGATACATCCGGTGGAACATCTCGGTAAAGTCCTGGAGCCGGCGGGCTTCCACGATTAGGGCGACCGGAATCGTCCCGGCGGCCTGCGTGGGCGACCCCGGCGACGACTCCCGGGGATTCGGCGTGATGGCCTGCATGCGGACGTTCGGCGGCAGGACCTCCTCCAGGTGTCGCAGAAGGTCGGACCACGAGAAGTTCCGGGCCTGGAGCTGTTGACCCAGAAAGGCACACTCCTGACGGAAGGTCGGCGTGTCGGCCTGTTGGATCTGACGGCGGATCCGGTCGATGGTCGCCTGCTGGCGGGCGGCGGCCTGCCGGAGGGACTGACGGCGCTGGTACGCCTGGTACGTCCGCTGGGCTTCTACCGCCAGAAGGGCCAGGTCCGTTAAAAAGAAAGCGACAGCGCCCAGGGCGACCAGAAGCCACAGGCTCACGGTCGAGGCCCGGAGCCGGATCGGCGTCCGGGCCAAGTTAAAGCGCCAGTAGCGATGGTCCCTCACGGCGTATCTTCTCGGCAGGCCAGAGGCCTGCGCTCCCACAGACGGGACGTCTGCGCCCCTATAGGCCCCGGCGGATCATCCAGTGGACCAGGTCCCGGAGCCGGGTCGAGAAGCCCCACTCGTTGTCATACCAGGCGACGACCGAGACGACGTTGCCGTTCACGACCCGGGTGCACGGCCCGTCGACGACGGCCGAGTACGGACTCTTGATGTAGTCGCTCGAGACGAGTTCCTCGTCGGTATACGCCAAGATCCCCCGCAGGTCTTGCTCGGCCGCCGACCGAAACGCCTGATTGACCTCCTCGACCGTCACGGTCTTCTCCAGGACGGCCGTCAACTGAATGGCCGACACGTCGGGCACGGGGACCCGCAGGGCGATCCCGTCCAGCCGACCCCGGACCTCCGGGATGACCTCCCCGACGGCGATGGCCGCTCCGGTCGTCGTCGGGATGATGTTGACGGCCGCCGCCCGGGCTCGGCGCAGGTCCCGATGCGGCAGGTCCAAGACTCGCTGGTCGTTCGTGTAAGCGTGGGTCGTACACATGAAGCCGGCGACGAACCCGAAGTTCTTCAACAAGACCTTCACGACCGGGGCCAGACAGTTCGTCGTACAACTGGCGTTGGACAGGATGAAGTGCTTGGCCGGGTCGTACAGCTCGTGGTTGACGCCCATACAGATCGTGATGTCCGGCTTCTTGGCCGGGGCCGAGATGATGACCCGTTTGGCCCCGGCGGCCAGATGTTTGGCCGCGCTGTCCCGGTCCGTAAAGAGGCCCGTCGACTCGATGACGACGTCGACGCCCAGGTCTTTCCAGGGCAGTTCGGCGGGGTCCTTCCGGGAGAGGACCCGAATCGATTGACCGTCCACGAAGATGTGCTCCGCATCGTACCGGACGTCGGCCTCGAAACGGCCCAGGACGGTGTCGTACTTCAAGAGATGGGCCAGGGTACGGGCGTCCGTGATGTCGTTGACGGCGACGATCTGGAAGTCCGACTCCCGGTACGCGACCCGGAAGAAATTCCGGCCGATCCGGCCGAACCCGTTGATGCCCACGCGGACTGCCATAGGCCGCTCCTCCGTCATGACGATGTCGCATGCCGCGATTCGCAATCCCTTCGGCCCCTCCCCGGCCTGGCGCCGGACTGCGAATGACCGACCCCCCATTATAACCAGGCGACGGCCCGAGGCAAGTCCACGACCGTCGGGATGGCGATGATGCCAGCCTCGGGGACCCGGTCGGGCGGCGTCCCGTGGGTGACCCACACACAGCGGAAGCCCCACCGGCGGGCCATTCGGAGGTTTTCTAAGAGGTCGTCCACGTACACGCACCGGCTGGGAATCGCCCGCAGACGTTCGACCAGCGTCGCATAGGCCTCCCAGTGGGGCTTGGGGATAAACCCCAGGTCCTCGATGGTGATACGCACTTCGAAGAGATCCGCCAGCCCCAAGAGGTCCAACACGCGGGCCGTGTGCTTCCGGTCGCTATTCGAGAAGATGACCCGTACGCCCGACAGGGCGGCCAGGACGGACCGAATTTCGGGCACCGGCTTCAGGAGGTCCTCCAAGGGGATGTCGTGGGCATAGTCAAGGAACTCGAAGGGATCCAGATGGGGATAGTAGACCCGGAGGCCGCGCAGGGTCGTCCCGAAGTGCTGGACGCAGTGAAGACGAAAGGCCCGCGCCCGGGCCTCCGACCAGCCAAACCGAGCCATCAAGTATTGTTGGATACGGACGTCGACCCGGTCGAAGACCCCCGTCTGGGCCGAATACAACGTGTTGTCCAGGTCCAAAATCCAGTGGGTCCACATGGGAAACGGCCCTACTGCTTCATCGCCTTACCGCCCTCCCCTATCAGGTGACGAAGGACTCGCTCGACGGCCCGGCCGACCTCCGAGGCGTGTTCGTAGCTCCGGGCGAAGACCCTGAACTGCACGATGCGGGCCGGGAGCCATTCCAAGAGGCGAGATAGGGCCTCCTTGCCGACCGTCCGGGTCGCCGGGTCATAGACGTAGACCTGCTGGGAACCCATCTGCAAGGGGTTGAGCGGCCGGGCGTCCTTCATCGCCATATCGACCCGCAGGTCCAGCGACCGAAGCGACGGCGGGAGGGCCTCCCGGATGTATGCCTCCAGACGTTCGCTCCCGACGTCGACGGCCCGCAGGTGGTCGGCCGAGGCCAACGTCAACGTCGTTTCGAAGACGGCCTTCCATTCGATCTGCCGGTCTATCAGCCTCTGCCACGCCTGGGCGATGCGATGTCGTGTCGAACCGGACCGCTCCCCTTGCCACCGTCGGACGGTCTCAAAGATAAACCAATCCGTCAACCGGTAATAGGCCGTCAAGTCTTGTTCGGGTGGCCCCGGGAGTTCCGTCTCCAGGGACGCCATCGTCTCGGGGAAAATCTCCCGCATCTGCAAGTCGATGGCCCGGGCCGTCCGGTGATAATACACGTTCTGGTATAAATAGAGCCGGGCCGCCAGGAACATATACAGGGCCTGGGTCCCGGCCCGATGGACGGTCAGGCCCTCCGACGTAAAAAAGGTGTAGTACAGGAGACGATGGATGTCGACGGGACCCGCGGCGACCCCGCACATGTAGGAGTCCCGCAAGACATAGTCCATGTTGTCGGCCGTGTAGACGCCGCCGAACACGGGCGCCAGGAGCCGGACCCATAGGGGAACCTCGGGATCCGCCACCCGGCCTTTCTGGATCAGAAAGGCGACCCACCGGGGGTCCAGGACTTCCCCCGGTTCGAGTTCATACGCCGGCGTCCGCCGGATGCCCCGAATGGCCTCGGCCAGGACCTCCAGAACGATGCGAGCCCCCATCTGCTCGTGGGTCAACCCACGGGGTCGCAGGTAGTTCTCCTCGAAAAAGTGGGAAAAGGGACCGTGGCCGATGTCGTGGCACAGGGCCGCCACCCGAAGGAGGGCCTCGACGAGGCCCGGCGACGGCGTGTCGGGCGCGGCCTGCCGGAGCGTCGGATAGACCTGATGGGCCCACAGGCTGGCGACGGCCATCGAACCCAAACTGTGCTGAAATCGCGTGTGCTCGGCCGAGGGGTACACCCAGCGGGCACTCTGGAGCTGAAAGATGGACCGGAGCCGTTGAAGCCACGGATGGTCGATGAGGTCCTTCTCGGTCACCTCGTCCCGGCCAGCGACGGGGACCGTGAAGCGGACCGTCCGGTGGATCGGGTCGTTGAATATCCCGACCCCCGCATAGGGGGCCCAGGTCGTCTTCATCGTCGATTCCGTTCCAGGAGGCGGTGCCGGAGCTTCCCGAGCCAGACGTTCAGGGGATGGGACCGGGGCAGGAAGGGCAGGACCGGTCGGCGGCGGAACCCCATCTTGGAGCGCAGGGCCAAGGCGCCCCTGTGATGGGGGTCCCACCGGAGCGCCGTCTCGACGGCCTCGACCGCCGACTTCCGGTCTCCGAGGCGGAGGTAAATCTCAGCCATCCAGACGTACCACTCGGGACGGTACATCTCCCGCTCGATGGCCTGCCGGATGCAATCCAGGCCCCGTTCGTATTCCCGGAACCCGAGGGCTAACACATAGCCATAGAGAGCCAAGGCTTGGGGATGATCGGGGTCCTCCTCCAGGACTTCCTGCAGGTAGTCCCGTGCCGTGTAGAAGGCCTTCTGCTGAATGGCCACCTGCGCCTCAGCGATCCGTTGCGCCATCGCCCCGGCCATCGCACCGACCTCCCCTGACAGAGCCGTTCGGTTCGTGAAAACCCGCATGGACTCGGCCTTATTGGCTCATGGCCCATGTTGGCTCATAGCTCATGGCTCATAGTCCCATGAGCCATCAGCCATGAGCCATGAGCCAATAATCCATCACCCCGGCGCGTCCCCCCGTCCCTTTGAAACATCGTACTTTCCGGGGGATGGGAAAGGTGGTTCCGACCCCATTCTCACGAACCGAACGGCTCTGCTAACATCCTTATGATGCAAGATGCAGGACGCAGGATGCAAGATGGGGGATGCGAGACGTCCGGTGTCGGATATCAAAGCGTATTTCAAAAACTCCATTTCACCGCCGAGACGCCGAGAACGCAAAGAAAAATCGAAGAAAAACCCTCGGCCTCTGCGGCCTCCGCGCCCCGGCGGTGCGTTTTGAAACAGGCTCTAACAGGGCCCTTCGGTTCGTGAGAATGATGTCGGGACCACCTTTCCCATCCCCCGGGAAGTACGATGTTTCAAGCATTCGGCAGATGGGCAGTCGGCCGATAGGCAGGTCGGTCGACCGGCCCCCCGGCCGACCTGCCCACCGGCCCACCTGCCGACCTGCCGAATTCCCGGATTCCCGAACTCCCGAGCTCCCGAATGGCCCTTGGCTTGAAAAACCGTCTTTCCCCAAGCGGTCTCATAAATCCGACCATAGACCACAGACCATAGACTCGCTTGGGCCCAGGGGGTCCATGGTCTGAGGTCTAATATCTAAGGGTCCGATCCCGGTCCCGTCGGATTTATGAGACTGGTTCTCAAGACCGAGTCACAATTCGCAATCCCCCCTGCCCAAAATCCGACACCTGACGGCCGTGAATCCCCCAATTCCATTGACGGGCCGTCCGCAGGAACTTATCCTATCTTTGATACCAGAGCCGTTCGGGAGGTAAGAAGTGCGATGGGAAAGGTGGCTCCGACGTCATTCTCACGAACCGAACGGCCCTGTTAGAGCCTGTTGCAAAACGCACCGCCGGGGCGCGGAGGACGCGGAGGACGAGGGTGTTTCTTCGATTCTTCTCTGCGTTCTCGGCGTCTCAGCGGTGGAATGGAGGTTTGGAAATACGCTCTATGCTTTTCAACATACCGAACACCCAATATCCAACACTGAATGCCGACCGAGCCCCCGGCATGGAGGTGAGCGCATGATTCAGGTCACCGAAAAAGCGGCTTCCGTCATCCGGGAGATGCTGAAGGAGTACCCCGACAAGGACTTTGCCCTTCGACTGATGATCGTCCCCGGCGGATGCTCCGGCTTCCAGTACCAAATGCTGTTCGACGACGAAATCAAGCAGGACGACCAGGTCTTTGAGCTCCACGGCATCAAGGTCGTCGTCGACCCCGTGAGCTATCAGTTCGTGCAGGGGGCCGAGATCGACTTCGTCGACGGCCTGATGGGACGCGGGTTCACCGTCCGGAATCCGAACGCCACGGCGACTTGCGGCTGTGGCCATTCCTTCTCCGTCTGAAGGCCTCTCCGAAGCTACACCCCCGGGAGAGGCCCTCGCCGTCGGGCAGGGCCGAATGGAGGGGTCATGCGGTCTATCGTACGACTCGGCCTGATGGCCGGGCTCTCTTTGAGCCTGGGCGTGACCGCATGGGCCCGGGACTGTCTGATCCGCTCGGACGGCCGGGCCTTGGAGGGAACCCTGCAGAGGGTCTCCGGCGGCTACCGGTTGGATCGGACCGGCCGACCGACCCTCTTCTTTCGAGTCTCCGAGGTAACGGCTGTCCTGTGGGATCGGCCCTGTGACGGGACGGACGGGCGAGCGTCGGCGGGAGGGCCGGCGGACCGGGCGGCGGCCGACTATCCGGAAGACGGGCAGACCGCCGAGGCGAAGCCCCGGACCCTGTCGGTACAGCCGACTTTCCGGGGTTCACCGGTATCCCTGGAGGTCGCCGATGCCGACCTCCGGGACCTCTTGGAAATGTTGGGCCAGACGGGCGGCTTCAACGTCCTGATGGCCCCGGACGTCCAGGGGAAAGTCACCCTCCGGGTCAAGGACGTGCCTTGGGACCAGCTCTTCGACCTGCTCACTCGCATGTATCACTTGGCCTATCGAGTCGAGGGGAAGGTCATCGTCGTCGCCCCGCCGGACCGTCTGCAGAAGATGTACACCATCGACCCGTAGGAACGTGGGTCCCGGTCTCAGGTGCCAGGTCCCAGGAGAAAGACCCCAGACCGCAGACCACAGGCTATAGACCCTGACTCGTTGAACATAGCCGTTTGGTCCGGGAGAATCCCGAGGGGATCGGCTTCTCCGACCTTACCGGGAAAGGTCGATCCAGCGCCATTCTCCCGAACCGAACGACCCTGTGGAGGTAGCTCTAAGGTTTGGGGTCTTCGGCTGGCACCTGGGGCCTGAAGGGGATGTCTACCGAACGCATGCTTCGTATCGGCACCCGGGGATCGGCCCTGGCCCGCCGCCAGACCGAGATGGTCGCCCGGCGTCTGCGTGCCCTGGGCCTGGAGACCCGAGAAGTCATCATCCGCACGCACGGCGACCGCTTTCATCAGCCCCTGTACGGGATGGGCGTCAAGGGCGTCTTCGTGAAGGAAATCGAGGAGGCTCTCCTGGCGGGCGACATCGACGTCGCCGTCCACTCGGCCAAAGACCTGCCGACGGAACTGCCCGAGGGCCTCACGATCGGGGCCTGCTTGCCTCGGGACGAGCCTTGGGACGCCTGGGTCAGCCCGGCCGATACGTTGGAGTCCATCGCCGCCGGGGCGCGCGTCGGCACGTCCAGCCTCCGTCGGATGGCGATGATCCGTCATCGGCGGCCCGACCTGGAGCTCCTTCCGATTCGGGGCAACGTCGATACCCGTCTCCGTAAGCTGGAGGCGGGCGAGTACGACGCCGTCGTCATGGCCGTCGCCGGCCTGGAACGTATGGGATGGTCGGACCGGGTCGTGCAGGTCTTGCGGCCGCCCGACTTCGTCCCGGCGGCCGGGCAGGGCGTCATCGTCGTTGAAATTCGACAGGACAGCCCGTGGCGCCCGTGGGTCGAGCGGATCAACGACCGGCCCACGGAGCTGGCCCTTCAGACGGAGCGGCGGGTCGTCCGCCTCTTGGGCGGCGGGTGCCATTCGCCGGCCGGGGTATACGCCGAGGCCCGGCCGGTCCGAGACGGCGGGGACGAATACGTCATTCGTGTCGTCGCCCGCCTCTGGACGCAGGACGGAACCCGATCCCTATGGGCCGAAGCCGTGGGCCCGTCTCCGGAAGTGGCCGCCGACGAGGTCGTCCGCCGGCTTCGGGCGGAGCCGGCCTTTCGCTACTGGCAGGAGGCAATCGACGCATGAGCGCACGCGTGTGGGTCGTCCCATGGGACGGTCGGTCGCACCGTCTGGGTGCATGGGCCATGCCTTATTTTCAAGCAGCCCGACTCCTGATCGGTGAGTCGGTGCCGCCGCCTGTCGAGGCCCTGGGGAGCCCCCTGGACGTCCCCTGGGTCGAGGCCCCGGCGGAGGCCGCCGGCCTGGCGGCCATGCTGGCGACTTACGACCGGGTCCTGTGGCTGGCAGTGGAACCAGACGGGGCCGTCGAGCGGCTCCGGCAGGTCGGGGCCGAGGACGTCACCGTCCTCGATTCGCCGGAGCGGGCCGCCCCGGCGGCCGTCGACAAGGGCTGGGTCCTCGTCACGCGACCCTGGCCGGAGGCATGGGAGATGAGCGAGGCCCTGGAGGCCCGGGGGGTCCCGACGGTCCCCTTCCCGACGATCGCCTTCGAGGCGGGGGACGAACCGCCGGATGCCTGGGTCCAAGCCCCGGAGACGTTCGCCTGGGTCGTGTTGACGAGCGTCCGGGGCGTGGACTTCTTGCGGACTTGGGCAGAAGCCCACGGATGGGGCCCGGACCGTCTCCGGAACCTGCGATGGGCCGCCATCGGGCCGGCCACAGCCGACCGTCTGCGGGCGTGGGGGATCGAGCCGGACTTAGTACCGTCCGACGTCTATCAAGCGGAGGGCCTCATCGAGGCTTTTCGCAAAGTCGACGTGGCCGGGCGTCGGGTCCTCCTGGCTCGGGCCGAGGGCCGACCCGTCTTGGCCGAGGCCCTGCGGTCGATGGGCGCCGAGGTCTGGGAATGGCGGCTGTATCGGACCGTGGCCTACCCCGCCGACCGCCTGCGTCGGCTTCGGCCCTGGCTGGACCGGGTCCGTTGGGTCGCCTTCACGAGCCCTTCCACGTTCCGAAGCTTCCTGGACTTTCTGCGTTCAGCCTACCCGCCGGAAGAGTTCCTCTGGTGGCCGTATACCCGCCGGATCGCTGTCATCGGGCCGGTGACGGCAGAGGCTCTCCTTCAAGCGAGCTGGCCCGTCCACGCCCAAGCCGAGTATGCGACGCAAGCGGCTTTGGTCGAAGCCCTCGTCGCCCTCTGGCGCGCGGGTGAGTAGCACTGTGATGTAAGATAGGAGCGGCCTGCCGAAGTCGTAGCCATAGTTCAACTCGCATCTTGCATCTTGTATCTCGCATCTTGCATCCTATATCCTGCACCTCAGGGGTGGACGCCCGACGCCGACTGGGGGAGGTGCCATGGCGGTCGACTGGAACGTCCTTCAGCAGGCCCAGTGGCTGTGCCGCCCGATGGAGATCCCGCCCCTGGTCCAGAATCCCAAGGGCTATCGGTTTTCGGTCGATACGGTCCTGCTGGCGCAGATGGTCCGTCTGCCGGCGGACGCCACGGTCGTCGACCTGGGGACGGGGTGCGGCGTCCTGCTCATCACGCTGGCGCTCCAGAACCTGAGCCTCCGGCGGGCCATCGGCATCGAGATCCAGGCTTCTCTGCTTCGCTTGGCCAAGCGGAATGCCCACCAGTGGCGTCTGAAGGAGACCCTCCAGTGGATTCACGGGGACGTACGGCGCATCCGGCGGTACCTGCCGGCCAGCGTGGCCGACGTCGTCGTGACGAACCCGCCGTACCGTCCGGCGACGCAGGGCCAGCTCAGTCCGACGACCGAGCGGGCCATCGCCCGGCACGAGATCAGCGGGCGCCTCTACGACTTCCTGAAGGCGGCCCGCTATGTCGTCAAGCCCTCCGGGACGCTCTTCATGGTCTACCCCTACTGGCGCCGGTACTACCTGGCGACCCAGATCCTGCTGGCCCGGTGGGCCTGGCGGTGGATCGACTTCTGCCAGATGCCCCACAAGGACCGTCCCCAGTTCATCCGAATGGAGCTGGTCCCGCAGTCGGCGGAACGGACGCCCTGGCTGGGCCTTTCCCGAACCTGGTTTTCCAGTCAGCAAGGCGGGTTTCAGACCGAAATCTTTGACGACGTCGAGGTCCTGAAGCATTACTGGCCGGAAGCCTATGCGGCCCTGCCGCAGGTCTTCTCGGTCGGACCTGACTTCCGACCCGTCCCTCCGGCCCCGTCGGAGCTTCCCGCCGAGGCCGACCGGCCGGAGCAAGTGGGGTGATACGGTGCCGACGATGGAGGAACGGTATTATCCCTTCCACGAAGTCGAACCCCGGTGGCAGGCCTTCTGGCAGGACATCGGCCTGTACCGGGCGCCGGACCGACCTCAGCGACCCAAGTTTTACGTCCTCGAGATGTTCCCCTACCCCTCGGGGGGCGACCTCCATATGGGCCACCTCAAGAACTATGCCATCGGGGACGTCGTCGCCCGATGGGCCCTCATGCAGGGCTACGACGTCCTCCACCCGATGGGGTGGGACGCCTTTGGCCTGCCGGCTGAAAACGCCGCCATCAAGTACGGCATCCACCCGAAGACCTGGACGGACCAGAACATCGCCGCCTACCGTCATCACCTGCAACTCCTGGGCATCTCCTACGACTGGTCCCGGGAGCTGGCGACCTGCTGGCCCGACTACTATCGGTGGACCCAGTGGCTGTTCCTGTACCTCTACCACCGGGGCCTGGCCTACCGGGCCAGCGAGTACGTCAACTTTTGTCCGAACTGCAAGACGGTCCTCGCCAACGAGCAGGTCATCAACGGCCTCTGCGAGCGTTGCAAGACCCCGGTCATTAAGAAGGCCCTGGAGCAGTGGTTCTTCCGCATCACGGCCTATGCGGACCGCCTCCTGACGGACCTCCGGAAGCTGGAGGGCAAGTGGCCGGACCACATCATCCGCCAGCAGGTCAACTGGATCGGCCGCTCGGAGGGGACGGAGATTCACTTCCCCCTGGCCCATCGGCCGGACGTCCGCCTGCCCGTCTTCACGACCCGGGCCGACACGCTGTTCGGCGTGACCTTCCTGACGATCGCCCCCGAGCACGAGCTCCTGGACGCCCTCCTCGGCGACATGGACGGAGCCCACCGGGCGGCCGTCGAGGCCTACCGGCAGGCGGCCCTTCAGAAGACCGACGTCGAGCGGACGGCCGCCGGCCGGTCCAAGACGGGCGTCCCGACGGGCCTGAGCGTCGTCCATCCGTACACGGGGGAGGCCCTGCCCCTGTGGGTCAGCGACTACGTCCTGGCCTCCTACGGGACGGGCATCGTCATGGGCGTCCCGGCCCACGACGAACGGGACTTTGAGTTCGCCCGTCAGTACGGCCTCCCCGTCCGACCCGTCGTCCGTCCGGCCGACGGCACCCTGGCCGACCCCGGGACGATGGACGCCGCCTGGGTCGAAAAAGGCGTCATGGAGCATTCGGGTCCCTTCAGCGGCCTGCCCTCCGATGAGGGCATCCGCCGCATTCAAGAAGACCTCCGGGCCCGGGGCTTAGGGGGGCCGGCCGTCTCGTACCGCCTGCGGGACTGGCTGATCAGCCGCCAGCGGTACTGGGGCGCTCCGATCCCCGTCGTCCACTGTTCCCGGTGCGGCATCGTGCCCGTCCCGGAGGACCAGCTCCCGGTCTACCTGCCGGAGAACGTCCAGAACTTCCTGCCGACGGGCCGCTCCCCCCTGGAGGACGTCCCGGAGTTCATCGAAACGACGTGTCCCCGATGCGCCGGTCCGGCCTGTCGGGACCCCGACACGATGGACACCTTCGTCGATTCGTCCTGGTACTTCCTGCGCTTCATCGACGCTCACAACGACCGGGCGCCCTTTGACCCGGCCAAGGCGAATGCCTGGATGCCCGTCGACCAGTACATCGGCGGGGCCGAGCATGCTACGAAACACCTCATCTATGCCCGCTTCATCACGAAGGTCCTTTACGATGGCGGCCTGCTTCAGTTCGACGAGCCCTTCGAGCACCTGTTCACGCAGGGCCTCGTCCTCAAGCGCTTCTGGTGGTGCGGTCAGTGCCTCCGGCCCGTCGAGGAGGCCGAGGCCCGAAAGGTCAACGAGGAGACGTATCTCCACACGGTCTGCGAGACGACCCTGGAATCCCGCCTGGAGATGATGAGTAAGTCCCGGGGCAACGTCGTCCCCGTCGGGCCTTTCGTCGAGAAGCACGGCGCGGACGTGGCCCGCATCGCCATCCTGTTTGCCGGCCCGCCCGAGAAGGACTTCGAGTGGACGGACGCCATCGTCGAGGGCGGCCGTAACTTCCTGAATCGCATCTGGCGGCTCTTCCTGGAGACCCCGACCGTGACGGCCCCGGCCGAGGTCGACCCCGCCGCCCTGGACGGCGAAGCCCGATCGTTTTATGTCCGCCTCCAGCAGACTATACGGACCGTCCGGGAAGACGTGGCCCAATTTCGGTTTAACACGGCCGTCGCTCAACTCATGGCCTTCTTGAACACCATGTATGAGTTCCCCGACCGAAGCCACCCGGTCTTCCGCCACGCCTGGCACGTGTACGCCCGACTCCTGGCACCCTTCGCCCCTCACCTGGCGGAAGAACTGTGGCACCGGCTCGGGCATTCGACCACCGTGTTCCGGGAGGCCTTCCCCGTCGAAAATCCCGACTACCTGTTCGAGGCGGTCGTCGAGATCCCCGTCCAGGTCAACGGTCGGGTCCGGGCGACGCTCCGGGTCCCCGTCGACGCCGACCCGGCGGCGGTCGAGGCGATGGCCCGATCCCATCCGAACGTGGCCCGCTACCTCGAGGGCCGTCGGGTGCAAAAGGTCGTCTACGTCCCGAACCGCCTGCTGAACTTCGTCGTCTCCTAAATACGGCAGATGGGCAGTCGGCAGGTCGGCAGATAGGGCCAGGGATCGAGCAAAAGTCGTCACCGAGGCTTCCAGCTTCTCTGTATCCCGTATCTCGCACCCCGTATCCTTGAAAAATCGTGCTTCCCGGGCGACGGGAAAAATGGATCGGACGACATTCTCACGAACCGGAGGGCTCTGACAGGCAGGTCAGCAGATGGGCAGGTCGATAATCGGCAGATGGCTTGGAACCCGGTATCCCGCGTCTCGCATCCTGTATCCTCTACTATCCCGTATCTCGTATCCCGTATCTACCTCACCTCCCCCAGGCCCATCTGCCGACCTGCCGACCTGCCTATCTGCCGAATGCCCGAAAAATCGTCTTTCTCGAAGAGTCGAAAAATTCGAGTCCATCAGGATTCTCACGAACCGAACGGCTCTGTTGTACTTCTTCGTCCTGTACCTTGCCTTCGGTCCGAGCGCCTCGGCGGCCACGCTGTTTCCGCCCGGTATCCGGTGGTGGCGTCTGGAGACGCCCCACTTTTCGGTCTTCTACCCCGAGGGGATGAACGCCGCCGCCGAGCGGGCCGCCGCCTGGGCCGAATGGGCCTACGAGCGCTTGGCCGGCGACTTCGGCGACCGCCCCGGCCGAATTCGGCTCATCCTGACCGACCATGCGGACGTCGCCAACGGCTTCACGACGGTCGTCCCCGAACGCCTGGTCGTCGTCTTCCTGCCGCCGCCCGATAGCGCCGAGACGATCGGCGACTACGACGACTGGCTGAAGACCGTCCTCGTCCACGAACTGACCCACCTGTTCCACTTGGAACGGGCTCATCCCCTGTACCGGGGCCTGCGTTTTGTGTTCGGTCGGTCGCCCCTGCTGTTCCCCAACCTCCTGGCCCCCGACTGGTTCACGGAGGGCCTCGCCACGTTCGAGGAAACTCGATGGACCCGGGGCGGCCGAGCTTGTAGCGCCGAAACCCACATGATGGAGTCGGTCGCCCGCCATGCGCAGGCATTTCCGGGACCCGACCAGGCCTGGCTCGCCCGGGCCCCCTGGCCGGCCGGCCTGACGGCCTATCACTTCGGGGCCGCTTTCCTCAATCAACTGTACCGAGATCACCCCGACACGTTCTGGTCGGCGATACGGGCCAAAAACGAGTCCCTGTGGCCCTTTTTCCTCGACGGCCGGGAGGCCCGCTATCTGGGCGACCGGTTCAGTCGTCTCTGGACCCGTTGGGCCCGACTCTCGCCAGAACCCCTCGGGGACTCCGGTAGCGGCCGTCCGGAAATCGTCGCCCGCCGGGGGTACTTCCTATCGGGTCTCCGGACGGTCGGCGACGAAGTCTGTTATGTCAACGAACGGGCCCATGAGTTTCCCGGCATTTTCTGTAGCGATCCCCGAGCGGGTCGGACCCGGCGGGTCCTGGAAGGCGTCCCCGCCGGCCAGTTTGGGGTCGACCCCCAGGGCCGCATCGTGGCGAGCGTCCTGGAATGGCGACGTTCGTTCTGGCTTCGAAGCGGCCTCGTCCGGGTCGACCCCCGGACGGGCCGGCGGGCGTGGCTGAAAGTCGGCCTGCGCCTGAAGGACCCGGACGTCGACCCCGAGGGCCGCATCGCGGCCGTCCGTCATGAAGACGGCGGGAGCACGGCTCTGGTCGTCCTCGAACCCGACGGCTCGCTTCGGGTCCTGGCTCGCGACCCGACCGTCCGGTGGAGCCAGCCCCGATGGCGGCCCGGCAGGAGTCCGACCTTTGTCGTCGTCGCCCATCATCCCGATGCCACATGGGCCCTCGAGCTGTGGACGGCCGACGGCCGCCGGGAGGCCGAATGGCTCCGGGACCGGGCCCGCAAGATGGACCCCGCCTGGTCGCCTGACGGACGATGGCTTCTGTTTGTGGCCGACTACGCAGGCAAGCTGGAGGTATGGGCCTGGGACCCGGGGGCCGGCCGGACGGCGTGGGTGGCCCTGTCCGGCGCCGGCTTCCGGTCGCCGTGGCTGACGCCCGACGCCCTTTTCGTGGCCGTCTATGCGGCCGACGGTTACCATCCCGCCCGCGTGCCCCTCCCGGGCGATTTCAACGCTATCCTGCGTCCGAAGCCTTCAGACCCGGCCGAGATGCTCCGGGTCGGAGACCGACCGAGCCCGGAATCCCCGGAAGCCCCGCAGGATCAGTGCGCTCTCCGCCCCCCGGAAGCGCACACCCCGACGCCCCCGCCGCCGGAGATTCGTCAAAACCGCCGGTCCCCGGCCTTCCCCGTCGTACGGCCCTTCACGTGGTTCCCCGTCGTGCTGTCCGACGAATCGAGCCGGCGCGTCGGCATCGCCCTGCTCGGAGCCGACCGCTGGGGCTACTCGTCCTATCAGGCCGTCATCGACTATGGCCTCGACGACCGTCTCGTCCGCTACGACGTCCTATACCGCTGGGACCGATGGTATCCGACCCTGGCCCTGCGGGCCCGACGGGAAATCGCACCGTTTCGGGAGGGCGTCTCTCTGGCCACGGACACTTACGAAACGACCCTGCAAGTCCCCTGGCGACGCACGCGCGCTGTAGCCGCCGGGTCCGTCGGACTTCGGTACGAGCCTCTGTGGACGGTCGACCGGACGGGCCGCTTCCGGAAGCTTCGGGACCGGTGGTCCGTTCTGTGGACGCTGGTTTACTCCCGCGCCCTAAGCTTCCCCTATTCGGTCAGCCCCGAAGACGGATGGACGGCCATCGGGTGGGGCCGCTGGGGCTTCCGGGGCCGGCGGTTCGTGACCCTGGGCGGCGACTTCCGGTGGTATGCCCCGGGGTGGCGGCGTCACCATGTCCTGGCCCTGCGGCTGACGGGCGCCTTCTCGACGGGACCCGAACCCGAGGCCCTCACGCTGGGCCTTGAATCCGACGACCTCGGACCCGTCCGGGCTCGCGTCGAGCCGGTCCTCGTCCGGCGGGGCCTCGTCTGGAACGTCGAGTACCGATGGCCCGTATATGAAATCCAACGGAGTTTGGGCCTGTTCCCCCTATTCATGGAGCGGCTCAGCGTGGCCGTGTTTTATGACGGCGCCCATTTCACGCCGTTTTATGGCGGGGCCGGCTCGTCTCAGACGGTCCACGCCGTCGGCGCCGAGGTCCGTCTCCACGTGAGCGCCGCCGGCCTTCGGGCGACCGGCCGGGTCGGCTGGGCCGTCGAGGTCGGGGGCCAGCGCCGGCGCCGGGCATACATCGCTTTGCTGTTGCCTTTCTGAGGGAAAGAGACTAAAGACCATGGACTATAGACCTGTCTTAGAGGTGGATTCGCTCCATCTTGAGACGAGGTTTGCCGATGACGCGGTGCGGTCGGGTCTATCGTCGGAGGTCTGGCGTCGGTGGCCCCCCACTCAAGACCCAACGCCGATCACCCGGTGCTAAGTAGGTGCCAAAGATGCGGGAACTGGTCGTCGTCCTATTTTCCGGCGGGCTCGACTCGACGGTCGCCCTCTGGTGGGCCCTCCGTCAGGGCTGGAACGCCATCCCCCTGAGCATCGACTACAAAGGCCGCCCCGGGGGCGAACGGGAAGCGGCTCGCCAGATCGCGGCCCTCGCCCGAGCCGAGCTTCTGGAAGTCCCCCTGCCCTTTTATCGGGACCTCCAGGGATGGCGTCAAGACGGTCCTCTTCCGGCCGACCTGGCCGAGGCGAATCCCGTATACCTGCCGGCCAAGAACCTGCTGTTTTACGCCATCGCCGCTTACTACGCCGAGGTCCTCGGGGCGACCCGCATCGTCGGCGGCCACTACCGACACGACGGGACCCGCTTCCCGGACGCCTCGGCCGCCTACTTCGCCCGTCTGGGCGGCCTGATCACCGAAGGCCTGTACAGCCGCCGTCCCCACCTGGAGCTCCCTTTCCTGGATATGACCAAGGCGGCCATCGTCCGGCTGGGCCTCGACCTGGGGGCACCCCTCGACCGGACGTGGAGTTGTTACTGGGACGGTCCGACGCCCTGCGGCCGATGCGAAGGCTGTCGGGAAAAGGAAGTGGCCTTGCAGGCTGTCGAGAGTGGATTGGGCAGATAGGCAAATAGCAGAGCGGTTCGGGAGGTGAGAAGTGAGATGGAGAGTGGAAAGGGCACCTCCGCGAAAGCACGCTGTTTCAAGCATTCGGCAGATGGGCAGTCGGCAGGTCGGCCGATGGGCCGGTCGGGCGACGGGCGTCTATCCTCGGAACACCGGCCGTCCTGCGGGCGTCATCCTCATAAACCGCCCGTCCTGGCCGGTTCATCCGGAGGAAGCTTGAAAAATCGAGATCGCCGGACCATCGTTTTCCCGGATGGGAGCACCATTTCTCCCAGCCGAACGGCTCTGATAGGGAGGTAGGGGACAACCCTTGGGGTTACCCCGTGAGGCGGGATGGGGGATGAAGATGGGCTCATAGCCCATCACGTATGGCCCTATTGGGTAGGGCGACACATAGGTCACCCCGACTCAATATCCGGCGGGGTCCCGAGCTCCCGTCTCCTCACACCACCGATGACGGCGGCGTCCGTAGGGGCGGGATTCCAAACCCGCCCCTACCGAACACCAGCCGTCCGGCAGTCGTCACGGGTGGTGCCCTGGCCGGGCCCCCCGTTAGTCTTCAAATTCAATCTTGTCGGCGATCCAGGCGCCGTTCTGAGGCCGCCGGGACTTGACCTCGACACGAACCCCATTTTGCAAGTTCGCACACGTGCCGTCCTCAAAGCGGGTCTGGGCATCGACCAGGATCGTCGTCGAACCCCCGTTATGATTCAACACGAACGACCCCGACGGCGTCGGACTGCAGGTTACCGCCGCATTCGTCACCGTCCCCTTCGCCTCAAACTCGGCTTCCTGCCCCTCAAACTCGATCTCGTCGGCGATCCACGCCCCCGGCGGATTCGCCGCCGGCCGCCGGGACTTGACCTCCACGAAGGCCCCATTGACCAGATTCCCGCAGGACCCCTTCTTAAACCGCGTCTGGGCATCGACCAGGATCGTCACCGACCCGCCCCCCTGAACCTGAAGGATAAAGGAAGCAGAGCCGGCACACGGATTCCCGGTGAGATTCGACACCGTCCCCTTCGCCTCAAACTCGGCTTCCTGACGCTCAAACTGGATTTCATCGGCAATCCAGCCGCCGCCGGTCGCCGGCCGTCGGGACTTAACTTCGACGAACGCCCCGTCCACCAGGTTCGCGCACGTGCCCCGCTCAAAACGGGTTTGTACGTCGACCAGGATCGTCACCGACCCGCCCCCCTGAACCTGAAGGGTGAAGGAAGCTGAACCGCCGCAGGGATTCCCGCTGAGACCCGCCACCGTCCCCTTCGCCTCAAATTCCGGCGGCTTCGGGCCCTGCGGGGCATGGAGTCGAATCTTTCGGGCCAGCACCGTGGAATTCCCGGTATACTGACCCTTCACCTCCAGGGGGTCGCCGGGCTTCAACTGAGCCGGACTCGTGTTGATCCAGTTCGTGCTACTGTCGTACTGGATCGTATAGGTCTGATCGAACACCTGGAGCGTGAATTGATTCGGGCCGGTGCTCGGGTTCGCGACCCTCCCCATGAGGTCGGCCTTGCCGTTGTGGATGTGGATCTTTTCGACCAGATCGCCGACCCGGCCCTGGATCATGATGCGGACCTCGACCTCGCCGGAGTCCTCGACCTGCACCTCGACTTCGGCCTCCGAGCCCCGCGTGTGACGGAAGACCAGATGAAACGTCCCCGTCTGGGGCAGGGGAAGACGAAAGGAGCCGTCGGGGTTAATGTTCGATTGCGTTTGGGTCTCTCGGACCGTCACCGATCCCGAAGGGACCAGGGACTGGCCCTGTTCGTTGACCCACTGCAGAATCTGACCTTTCAAGGTGACCAAGCCCGTCGTCGGCCCGTTATCCGGCAGGGCGACCTGTCGGGCTGACTGGCACCCCGTCATCCAGGGGACAAGCCCCAAGACCATGAGGGTGACGCCTATCCAACGTCGCATGTCCAACCTCCTGGAATATAGAAGGACTGCCCATGAAGTCGATGCGAGTCGGTACCTCGGTCCGGCGTACGACGGAGGGGAGGGATACGGGGCCTATCCAATACGTAGCGGGGTCTGTATACAATTCCTATGCCAAACCAAAACGCCGGGGATTACCCGACCTTCCTCGGGTCGGCCTGGCTTAAAACCATACATCGTGCAATATGTATACACCCAGAGAACGCGGGCCGCCACCTGGGTCAAGCCCAAATTCCCAAACTCCCGAATTCCCGAACTGCCGAACTCCCGAACGGCCGGAAAGGAAGAGGAGCGGGCCCGCCCGGGGGAAGAGAAGCGGGCCCACCCGTCAGGGGGCTTCAGGGGGGTGGCGAAGCGGGTGTGAATGAGGGCGGTAGAGGCAGGTCCCGGGCGCTGGGGCCCAAGGTCGTACCGTCCGTAAGAGGATCTGCGGGACGCCGGGCGTCATCCCGGCGTCTTCCATCCTGGCGCCGTCCGTCATGGCGGCGTCGGAAAACACCGAGCGCCCGCAGTCATGCGGGCGTCGCAAAACCCACACATCGGGTTTGCATCTCGTGGTCCTCATGAGCATCCCATCGAGTTCCCGCAGTTCAGACATCGGTAGCAAGAACCGTTCCGGACCGTGATGTGGCCGCACTTGTCGCAGGCCGGGGCGTCCATCATGAAGGACCGGGCCTGCTGGCTGATGGCGGCCCCATGGACGGCCGCGCTCGGACCAGCCTTTGAGACGCCTCCCGTCGAGGGGGACGTCTCTTTTGAGGCTTCTTCTTCGAGGTCCGGGGACCGGGCGCCCAAGTCTTCCTTGAAGGCCTCCTCGGGCGGGACGTGGGCCAGGTCGTACCGCTTGAGGTACTCGATGCCGAGGACCCGAAAGATGTAATCGATGATCGACGTGGCGAACTTCACGTGGGGATGGCCCTCGACGGGGCCCTGGGGCTCGAACCGCGTGAAGACGAAGGCGTCGACGAACTCTTCGAGGGGGACGCCGTACTGGAGACCCAGGGAGATGGCGATGGCGAAGCAGTTCAGCATGCTCCGGAAGGCGGCGCCCTCCTTGTGCATGTCGATGAAGATTTCGCCGAGCGTCCCGTCTTCGTATTCGCCCGTCCGGAGGTAGATCTTCTGGCCGGCCACGCGGGCTTCCTGGGTGAAGCCGTACCGCTTCTTCGGAAGTCGCCGACGCTGAAGGCGGGGGAACTCCGACGTCGGGACCTCGACCTGGGGCGTCGAGGCCGCCGGGACTTCGGTTCGGGCCGGGGCCGGCTCCTCGGCCTTGCGGCCCGTGTTCAGGGGCTGGGAGGCCTTACAGCCGTCTCGGTAGACGGAGATACACTTGATGCCCATCCGCCAGGCCTCGACGTAGATCCGCTCGATGTCCTCGACGGTCGCCTCGTTGGGCAGGTTGACCGTCTTACTGATTCCACCACTTAGGAACGGCTGGACGGCCGCCAGCATACGGACGTGGCCCATCGGCTCGATGTACCGCTGGCCGTAAGGGCCGCACTTGTTGGCGCAGTCGAAGACGGGCAGGTGCTCGGGCCGCAGGTGAGGGGCGCCCTCCAGGGTCTGGCGGCCGCAGATCCAGTCGTTGGCCTCCTGGATCTGGTGAGGCGTCCATCCGAGGGCCCCGAGGAGCCGAAAGCCGGGGGCCCGATACTGCTCAGGCGTAAAGCCCAGCCGCTGGAGCGTCGCCTCCGGGACGATGCCGGGCACGAACAGGCCGTCTAAGTCCAGGACCTGGGGGAGCCGGGCCTCAAGTTGGGCGATCTCCTCGTCGGTGAAGCCTTTGGCCCGAAGCGTCTCCCGGTTGATGTGGGGCGCTCCCTCGAAGGTCAGGTGGCCCAGGAGGTACTTCAGCATGTCCTGGACCTGGGCCTCCGTATAACCCAGCCGCCGAAGGGCCTCGGGGACGGCCCGATTGACGATCTTGAAGGAACCGCCGCCGGCCAACTTCTTGAACTTGACGAGGGCAAAGTCCGGTTCGATGCCCGTCGTGTCACAATCGAGGAGTAACCCGATCGTGCCTGTCGGAGCGAGGACCGTCGCCTGGGCGTTGCGGTAGCCGTAGACCCGACCCAGCTCGAGGGCCGTGTCCCACGCCCGGCGGGCTTCCTCGACGAGGTCCGCCGGGGCCTTCGTCGGGTCGATGCCGTAAGCCGCCTGGCGGTGCATCTGGATGACCCGCAGGAAGGGCTCTCGGTTCTTGTAAAACTCCTCAAAGGGGCCCTTACGGGCGGCCATCCGGGCCGACATGGTGTAGGCCTCACCTGTGAGGATGGCCGTCAGGGCGCCGGCCCAGGCCCGGGCCTCGTCACTGTCGTAAGGAATTCCCAGGAGCATCAGGAGCGTCCCGAGGTTCGCATAGCCGAGGCCGAGGGGTCGGAGGCGGTGACTGTTCTCGGCGATCTTCCGGGTCGGGTACGACGAAAAGTCGACGAGGATCTCCTGGGCCAGGAAGAAGACCCGGATGGCGTGCCGGTAGGCCTCGACGTCGAAGGTCCCGTCGTCCCGGAGAAACTTCGTCAGGTTCAACGACGCCAGGTTGCAGGCCGTGTCGTCCAGGAAGATGAACTCACTGCAGGGATTCGTGGCGTTGATGCGACCCGTGTTCGGACAGGGGTTCCATCGGTTGATGGTCGTGTCAAACTGGACGCCGGGGTCGGCGCACCGCCAGGCCGCATAGGCGATCATCCGCATGAGGTCCCGGGCCCGGTAGGTCTTCCAGACCTCGCCCGTCGTCCGGAGGCGGGTCGACCACGTCCCGTCGTTGAGGTAGGCGTGCATGAACTCGTCGGGGATCCGGACGGAGTTGTTCGAATTCTGACCCGAGACGGTCCGGTAGGCCTCGCCGTTGAAGTCGGCCGGGTAGCCGGCCCGAATGAGGGCCCAGGCCTTTTCTTCTTCCCGGACCTTCCAGAGGATGAAGTCCTCGATCTCGGGGTGGTCGACGTCGAGGATGACCATCTTGGCGGCCCGGCGGGTCGTCCCGCCCGACTTGGTGGCACCGGCGGCCCGGTCGAAGACTTCGAGGAAGGACATCAGCCCCGAGGACGTCCCCCCGCCCGACAGCTTTTCCATATGCCCTCTTATTCTAGAATAATTAGTCCCTGTGCCGGACCCATATTTAAAAACACGGGCCTCGTTCTTGACGAGCTCGAAAATGGACATGAGGTCGTCTTCGACGGACTGGATGAAGCAGGCCGAACACTGGGGATGCTCGTAAGCCGTCTGGGTCATCTCGACCTGGTTCGTGCGCCCGTTCCAGTACCAGTTCCCCCCGCTCCCGTCGATGCGATAGGCGTGCCATAGACCGCAGTTGAACCAGACGGGCGAGTTGAAGGCCCCGATCTGATGCAAAAGCATGTATGTCAGCTCGTCCTCAAAGGCCTGGGCCTCCTCGGGCGTCGCAAAGTAACCGCCCTGCTCCTCCCCGGCGAGACGAATCGTGTGGACGACCCGCCGGATGACCTGCCGGACGCTCCACTCGTGCCCCCGGCCGGGCACGCCGGCCTTGCGGAAGTACTTGGACGCCACGATGTCTGTCGCCAACTGGGACCACGTCTTGGGGACCTCGACGTCGTTCATCTCGAAGACGACCTTTCCGTCAGGGTCCATGATCCGGACCGTCCGAAGCTCGTACTCGACGGTCTCAAAGGGGTCCTGCCCCGGCTGGGTATAAAACCGTCGAATTAGGGGCTCCCGGCGAGAGAGGTCCGCCGGCACCGGTACCTCCGGGACCCACGGACGTTCCTCCACGCCCCCACCCGTCCCGTTGCCACGGGAAACGACAACGCCCTCCATGTCCTTCATAGGACCCTCCTCCTATAATGGCGGGTGGCGAATCGCTCCGCAGGATCACCCCTCGCTATTCACCACCCGCAGGGATGGTGACCTATCGCCTCGCCACCAAATCTTATATCCCCAAACTCATGGGTCATGTTCATCGTCCCAACCCGACGGACCCCATTATACCCTTGAAAGACCCACGTGTCAAGATATTGGGGTTCTTTGAAAAAAGACCCCCAAGATGTGGAAAACGTGTGGAAAGACTGTGGAAATAGGGGTTCGGGGTCAGGATAGAGAGGCCTTAGAAATTATCAGAGCCCTTCGGTTCGTGAGAATGGCGTCGGAACGACCTTGCCCATCCCCTGGGAAGCACGATGTTTCCAAGTGGCCGACGGCGGAGGTATAGGCCGCCGCGACGCGCAGGACGGCGACGCCCAGCCGCTCGGCCGCCCAGAATTCGTCCAAGAGCGCCTTCTCGGGCCGGGCCACGGCGACGTCCCCGACCCGGGCGTATCCAAAGCACAGGGCCCCATCGCCGCCAGGATCGAGCGCACACGGGGCTGGAAGGCCCGAATCCGATTGCGGCTGGCGTGGGCGTCGTGGTGGACGGGTGTGGATCTCCTGGGCCCGACCCCCAGGATGGCCTCAGGCCTCGGGCCGGTGCGCCCGATACCACTCGATAGTCCGTCGGAGGCCCTCCCGCAGGGGCGTCCGGGCTTGCCAACCGAGCCATTCCCGGGCCCGGGTCGTGTCGATACGCCGGCGGGGCTGGCCGTCGGGCTTGCTGGTGTCCCACTCGACGTCGCCCTCGTAGCCCGTCAGCTCCCGGATGAGGTCGACTAAGTCTCGGATGCTGATCTCCTCGCCGGAGCCGATATTGATGGGCTCCGGCCCGTCGTATCGCTCGGCGGCCAGGACAATGGCCTCGGCGGCGTCCTCGACGTAGAGGAACTCCCGGGTCGCCCGGCCCGTCCCCCAGACGACGATCTTGGGCTCGCCCCGCTCTTGGGCCTCGACGCACTTCCGGATGAGGGCCGGGATGACGTGGGAATTCTCCAAATCAAAGTGGTCCCGAGGACCGTAGAGGTTCGTCGGGATCAGGTAGATCCCCGGAAAGCCGTACTCCTGCCGGTAGGCCTGGAGCTGGACCAGGAGCATCTTTTTGGCCAGGCCGTAAGGGGCGTTCGTCTCCTCGGGGTAGCCGGCCCAGAGGTCCGTCTCCCGAAACGGCACGGGCGTGAACTTCGGGTACGAGCACACGGTCCCGATGCAGACGAACTTGCCGACCCCGAACTGGCGAGCCAGCTCGATGAGTTGGATCCCCATGATGGCGTTGTCGTAGAAGAACCGGCCCGGATGCCGTCGGTTGGCGCCGATGCCGCCGACGACGGCCGCCAAGTGGATGACGATGTCGGGTCGCGTGCGTTCATACAGCCGTCGGATGGCGGCGGGGTCCCGCAGGTCATACTCCTGCTGGCGGGGGACGAAGACGGATTCGGCGCCCCGTTCCCGGAGTTTTTCGACGACGAAGGACCCCAGGAAGCCGGCGCCGCCGGTGACGACCACGCGTCGGGACAACCAGAAGGACATCGCGAGGCCTCCCGAACCGAGGTATGGGTACTCCTAACATAGCAGAACTGTCCGGGAAGTGAAAAGTGTACGGACCATGGACCTTAGGCTGCAGACCGGTTGTAGGCGGTTGAGCATAGCCCTTCGGTCCGTGAGCTTCTGGATGGCCTCGGCCTAACCGACCCTGGGAAGAGGACGGCGTCCCCCCCATCCGCTGGATGCCGAAAATGCCGTCCTCAGTCCAAGGTCCATGGTCCATGGTCTATGGTCCTCCCTGTGAAAAGGCCGATGATACAGCGATGCGGAGGTCCCGGACGTAAGGACCGTGGACATAGGCCACCGAGAGGCTCAGAGCGCCCCGACGGAGCGTCAGGCCGGCCGTCCCGTGCCACCGGGCCCGGTCGAGCGGCCATACGGACCGAAAGAGCTCCCGCAGGGGGGCCTCGTCGGGACCCGTCCAGACGGGTCGCAGGGCCGGCCGGTACCACAGGCCGACCTGGGGGACGACCCGGAGCTTTCGCCACAGAGCGTCGTAAGCGACGCTCACCCGCCAGTCCCAGCGGGTGTCGTAGACGAGCCGCTCCGAAGCTCCCAACTGGAGGTACAGGTCGGGGCCCTCGTTGAGACGGCCGGTCTTCCAGCGCCAGCCCTCGACGGCGACGTTCCAGCGGCCCTGAACGACGTGGAGGCCCAGGGTCAGGGCGTTGGGAAAGGCGACTCGGAGGTCGGCCGTCTCGGTCCGGGCCGAACCGTCCGGCTCCGTCGTCTCGACCTCGACGGGCAGGGTAAAGGCCGGAAGCCAGTGATAGGCGATGCCCACGACGACGTGAGGCTCGACGGCCCATTGAGCGCCCAGGACCCAGTGCCAGGCCCGGTCCCGGGCGTCCTGCCGGAGGCGCCATCGGCGGGCGTCCGTCGGCCGGGCCGCCGTCATCCGGGTCTCGCCGGTCGCCGAGAGCGTGCTTCGAGCGGCGCTGACGCCGACGACGAAGTCCGCCTCCAGGCGGACGGCCAGGCCCAGGCCCCACTCGGACCACCGGACCCGGACGTCGGTTTGCTCCGCCCAGAGGCGGCCGACCGGTCCGAGGCCCTCAGGACGGACGCGGACCGTTTCATCGTCCAGGGGGCGGTGGTAAAACAGGGCCAAGCCGCTCCCCATCCCGCCGAGGGCGAGGGCCCACGCTTCCAGGCCCTGGGTCGTATCCCGGTCGAGACGCTCGCCCGTGCGTGGGACGGCGTAGCCGACGCGGTATCGAAGCTCAGTCCGAGCGCCGGGCCGACTCAGCAGGACGGCCGGATTGGCCGTGGTCCCGAGGGGTGAGACGGCGAAGGCGACCGACGTCCAACGCCCCCCGAGGTCCCCGTCCTGACCGACCATCGGCAGGAGCGACATGGCCGACCAGGGCAGGACGTCGATCCCGGCCCCGGCGGGGAATCCCCTCCCGGCGACGATGACGAACACGACGACTCCCACGGGCAAGCGTCGCATGGCCTCTGGAACCGGTCTTATAAATCCGACGGGACCGGACCCTCGACATCCGACCCCAGACCATGGACCCTCGACCCCCTGGGCCCCAGCCGGTCTATGGTCTGGGGTCTATGGTCGGATTTATATGAGATCGCTTGTACACGCAATCCGACTCACTCCTTCAGGAGGAGGTCCCATCGGAGCTGGTACTCGGCCTGCGAGATCGGCCGGGTACCGGCCAGGCGGTCATGGAGGAACCAGTGTCGCCGGTCCAGCAAGGACCACCAGAGGCCGAGTCCCCCGAGGGCCGTCAGGACCCATAGGCCGAGCCAGCGAGCGGCTACGCGCCCGGGCGACAGCCACAGATGAGGTCCTACGGCCGGTACGAGGGCCAAGCCCATCATCCAGTAGCCCGGCGTAGCCGAAAGGAATACCTGGAAGACGAAAGTGTACAGGAAGTGGAGGAGCAGGAAAATGAGGCCCGTCTGGACGCGAAACGATAGGCGCCGCCAGCCCGAGGCGACGGGGAAGTCCGTCAGGAAGACCGCCGCCAGCATGATCAACCCGAAGACCCCGGCGACCAGCAATTGGTCCACGGCGGCCGCGAGGACCCGTCGGGCCCACAGGACCCAGGGCGGCCATTCAGCCCCTGCGCGCCGAAGACGCTCCAATAAGTCGGCCTTTTCGTGCCAGAGCCAAGCGGGCGTATCGGCCGTCCCGATCGGCGAACCGGCGAGGGGACGGCCACAGCGGAAGCACCGTGCGGCTTCCGGCCGGTTGATGGCGTAGCACTGCGGACAGCGTATGACGGGCCGCTGTTTCAATCCTTCAGCGGCAGGGGATACGGGAGCTGTTGCACCCTCTCCCGGTCTTCCGGGGAGGCCAGACCGTTTTCCTTCAAGCACTTTCGGATCAGGGGATAGGGTTCCTGAAAACGGGTTTCTTTGGGGTCCAACAGGGGAATCACGTCGAGTCGCTCTTTCGCCAGGGCGCATCGGTACTGACGGAGGTAATACACCGCCGCATTGTAATACGTACGCTTCAGGAATTCCAGGAGGTCTCGCCGTTGAGGGAATTCCTCCCGGAGCTTGTTCAGGACGAAGACCGCTCCGTCGAAGTCGAAGCTCCGGTAGTAGCCCTCGACGACCGCCATCCGTTCGGCGATGGCCTGGTTCTGTTCCTGAATCTTGGCGGCGACCTCGGCACTCAGCCGACGGACCTCGGGATGGTTCGGGTCGATCTGGAGGGCTTCCTGGAGTTTGGCATACGCCGGCTCCCAGTCGCCCTTGGCGTATAACTGCCGGGCCTCTTGAAAGAGCTGGTCCCGCCGGCGCACCATGGCGGGCGTCAACTCGACGGGCGTCGGAGACGGCTCGACCGTCGAGACGGGCGGTGCCGGGCCGGGGCTCGGCGTCCCCGCCGAGGACGGTTCGGCCGACGGGGGCGGCGCCGGTTTTGACGGCGGTACGGCCTTCGACGCCGTGGGGCGGGTGCCGGGTCGCACCCGGACGTCGGGGGGCACCGGCCGACCCGAGCCGGAAGAACGGAGGAAGACGAAGGCACCGACGGCCAGCACTATCAGGCCACCCAGCAGGCCGACCCAGAGGGTCCATCGGAGGGAAGGCGCCGACGGCCGGACGACCGCCTTCGCCACGACCCCCGGGGGCGGGGTCGCGGGCTCCAGGACCGACGGGTCGAGGTGCCATTCCTCGACGAGCTGACGGACTTCCGGACTATCCGGCCGAAGGCGATAGGCCTTCTGGAGGGCATGGACGGCGGAGTCGGGCTTCTTTTGAAGCCAAAAGGCCCGGGCATCTTCTAAAAGCTTGTGGAACTGGCCCTCGATGCGGAGCTGACGGAGGGCCTCGCTGTACTTGGTCTGGGCACCCAGGTTCTCGGGGTCTTGTTGAAGGACCTGTTGCCACAGGCGGACTGCCTCTTCCCACCGGCCCTCCCGGTGGGCCTGAAGAGCCTGGGCGACCAGGTGTTCGCCGTAGGCGGCCTCGGCCGTCGTTTCGGGCGCCGGGGCGGCCGTCTCCAGGGATTCCAGCAAATGACGCGCTTCCTCGTGATGGGGGTCGGCCCCGAGGACCTGCAGGAGGAGCTGGCGGGCTCGGTCGGGCTGACCGGCCTGGAGGGCCGCCCGGGCTTCCTCGACCCGAGCCTGGCTTTGGGAACGGGCTTCAGCGATCTTCTGCTGGGCCTGTTGGATGAGGTCCTGGACCTCTGCATTCGTCAGGTCGTACATGAAGACGTCCATCCACGTCTGGATGGCCTCGTGGTAGCGACCCTGGTCGAAGAGGGCCTGGCCCTTCTGGATGAGCTGGCGGACGGGGTCCGAGGGCGGCGGCGTCGGACGCCGAGACGGAGCCGGACCTAATTGTTCCCGCGTCTTCTGAATCCAATCCTGGACGTCAGGATAGGCCGGGTCGATGGCGACGACCTTTTCGAACTGGCGGAGGGCGTCAGCGTACAGGCCGCTCTGGAACAGGGAAATCCCGCTGGCCATGAAGCTCTGGAGGAAGGGCTCGGCCTCCATCCGGTCCTGCGCCGTCTGGCTGAGGGTCTCCAGTTCCTCGTCGCCGCCGTAAATCTCCAGAGCCTCCTGGGCGACTTGGAAGGCCTCCTGAAAGGCCCGTCGCTGGAGGGCCGCCCGGATTTGCTGGACGTACTCGTCCCGGCTCTTCATACGTCCGTCTCGGCTCGAGGTATCGGGGGTCTCGGTGTCCGGTAGCCGGCGTTCAACCCCTGAAGGCCGAAAACCGAACACCCAAGTTCCTCTCGGGCCCCGCCGGTCATGACCGGGGTCCTAAAAATATACCCGACGCCCTAACTCCATGTCTAAAGCATCGTAGCGTACCCTCTCCGGAAATTGCAACAGACCGGTGTCAGGTCTCAGGGACCGGGTGCTGAGGTGTCAGGTGTTAGAGCTCATGGAGCGGGAAAAAGCTTGATCCCCGATACCCTGACCCCGAATACCCTTTTCAATCCCATGTATTGGGCTCGATGGACTCGAGCCAGGGGAAGAGGACCTGCGTGACCTCGTCGGGCGAGTCGCAGTACACGAACAGGCCCCGGTCCGCCGGGTCGATCAGGCCGGCGGACGTCAGGAGGTCCCAGTCGATCAGACGATCCCAAAAGGGGCGACCGTACAGGATGAGGGGCAACTGCTTCTTCAGCTTGCCGGTTTGCTTGAGGGTCAGGACCTCGAACAGCTCGTCCAGCGTACCGAAGCCGCCGGGGAACATGATCACGGCCTTGGCCAGGTAGACGAACCAGAACTTCCGCATGAAGAAGTAGTGGAAGAGGAACAGGAGTTCCGGAGACACGTAGGGATTGGCCGTCTCGGCCGTGTTGTCCAGTTCGATGCCCAGCCCGACGGAGGGACCCCCGGCCAGGGCCGCCCCCCGATTGGCGGCCTCCATGATGCCGGGGCCGGCGCCCGTGCAGACGAGGAAGCGCCGGTGCGGCGGCCGCTGAAGGTTCCATTCGGTGATCCGGCGGGCGACCTCGACCGCCTCGTCATAGTAATGGGCCAGCTCGAGCTGGACCCGGGCGACCTCGTACCGGTGTCGAAGCCCCGGGTCCGTCGGGTCGGCCGCCAAGGCCGCTTCGGCTTCCCGCAGGCGCGCCCGGGCGACGTCCGGGGGATGCAGACGGGAAGAGCCCATGAGGACGACCGTGTTGGCGACCTGATAGTGCTCGAATCGGCTCAGGGGCTCCAGGTACTCGGCGAGGATCCGAATCGGCCGGGCGGCCCGACTGTGGAGAAAACGGCGGTTCTCAAAGGCCTTCTCGATCATGGGGCCATGCTCCCGGCGGAGGCTTCCTGGAGATGGACCAGATAGCGCGCCAGGGCCTCCCGCTCGGCTTCGTTGCCCAGCCAGGGCGGCATCGCCGGGTTCGTGCGGTGCAGGTGCCGGACGGCCTCCCGGATGAGCTCGGGCGTCCAGGGCCGGATAATGGGTCGGATCCCGTTGTAGCCCGTCAGGGCGTGGCAACCGGCGCAGTGGTACCGAAAGATGGCCTCGCCGACGTGGACCTGCTGGTCGTCCGTCCACCGGTCCGGCCGGCCCGGGTCGAGGTCCGGCCACCGCTGACGCAGGTAGAAGGCCGGCCAGGGCGTCCGGGCGATGAAGCCCTGCTCGTGATACAGCGGCACGTTCGAGACCCGCACCCCCGGCGACAGGATGTACCGCTCGATTTGGTAGGGCTTCCGGGAACCCTCCCGGATGAACTCCCCCGTCGTGATGGCCAAGACGCCGGCCATGAACAGCAGGACGGCGCTCGGGGGCGTGACCCACCGGTGGCCGACGACGTAGCCCAGGGCCAGGGCGGCGATGACGACCAGCGTGACCCCAAAGTTCAGGGCCGTCATCGTAAGAAGCATGGGTGCCCGGACCATATTCAACCGAGCATGGTCCGGCAAGACCAGGAGATACCCGAGGGTCCCCAGGCCGATGCAGACCATCCCGCCCAACGCCCACCGGGAGACCCACCGGACAAGACGGTCCTTCCAGGCGCCGTCCGCATGAAAGGCGGCGTGGAGCCCAACCCCCAGGGCGGCGATGGCCAAAGACCCGCCCGTGCGGATCAGGACCTGGGGAACGAAGGACGGATTGAAAAAGGCCACGAAGAAGGACTTCTCGGGCGTCCACGAGCCCGACGTCAGCATGAAGGCCGTGATGCCCGTGATGAGGACCAGGCTCATCCAGGCCGAGAAGGCATAGACCCAGCCCAGGGCGACGTGCTCCCGGGGCGGGAGCCGGTCCCACAGGTAATAGAAGGCAAAGGCCGACACGATCTCCAGGACGAAGAACACCCACTCGGTCGCCCAGCCGAACACGAAGACATGGATGAGGGCGCTGGTTGCCTCCGGGCTCGTCAAGCCGATGGTCCACCAGATGCCGACCCCCGTGACGGCTCCGAAGACGACCGTCAGGAGGATGAAGAAGCGGGCAAACCGTCGCAAGTACGCCAGGAGCCCGGGGTCCGACGCCCGGTAGGCTCGCCGCGTGAGGTCCGCCAGGAGAAATCCCCCGCCGACGGCCAGCTGGGCGACGACGACGTGGGGAATCGCTACCAGGGGAATCAACATAGGAGCCGTCAGAAACGGCACATACCAGTGCGGGTACTCCATCGTCGTTCCGACTCGAGGAAGCTTGCCGACACAGGCG
This sequence comes from bacterium HR11, assembly GCA_002898535.1. NCBI lineage: Bacteria > bacterium HR11. Next base: position 211,039 of record BEHN01000003.1, on the reverse strand, counting down.
GTATAAGATACAAGATGCAGGATGCGGGATACAAGATGCAGGCTCCGGAGGTCCCAGAGAAGAGACCCCAGACCATAGACCACGGACTATAGACCTTGACGGGGTTTAGGGCTGTCCGAGTCTCATCGACTCAAGACGGGAGGGACGGATCTTCCAGATAGGGTCTATGGTCTATAGTCCATGGTCTGTGACCTCTCTGGGACTCCCTCATCTTGCATCCTGCATCTTGCATCCTGCATCCTGTATCCCGCATCTCGCGTCTTGTATCCTGCCCCTTCATCGGAGGCGGCCATGCGCATGCCGACGGCGTTGACCATCGCCGGAAGCGACTCGGGCGGCGGGGCCGGCATTCAGGCCGACCTGAAGACCTTTACCGTCTATGGCGTCTACGGGATGACGGCCATCACGGCCATCACGGTCCAAAACACGGAGGGCGTCTTCGGCGTCGTCGAACTGCCGCCGGACGTCGTGGCGGCCCAGATCGACGTCGTCGCCCGGGACATCGGGGTCGACGCGGCCAAGACGGGCATGTTGGCGAACGCCGACATCGTTCGGGCCGTCGCCGAGGCCGTCCGTCGGAACGGCATCGAGCGCCTGGTCGTCGACCCCGTCATGCGGGCCAAGAGCGGCGATCCCCTCCTGCGGCCTGAGGCCGAGCGGGCCTTGATCGACCACCTCCTGCCCCTGGCCTGGGTCGTGACCCCGAACCTGCCCGAGGCCGAGCGCCTGGCCGGCTTTCTGATCCAGACCCGAAGTGACATGGAGCGGGCGGCCCGGGCGATTCAGGCCCTGGGGCCTCAGGCCGTCGTCGTCAAGGGCGGACATCTGGAGGAAGGGGCGACGGCCGACGACCTGTTCTACGACGGCGAGGCCTTTGTATGGCTGACGGCCCCGCGAGTGGCGACCCGGCATACGCACGGGACGGGGTGCACCTTCTCGGCGGCCATCGCCGCCGGCCTCGCTCGGGGGTGGGACCTGCGGACGGCTGTCGAAAAGGCCAAGACCTTCGTGACCCGGAGCATTGAGCGGGCGCCGGGCCTCGGCCGGGGCCACGGGCCCCTGCACCACATGTGGAGCGACCGCCTCCCCTGGGACGAGACGTAGTGCAGGGTCGGTGTCGGGTGCAGAGACCGGGGATGGCCAGACCCCCGACGCCGCTATGTTACGCAAGGGGCCAGCGTTCGCCCCGCAGGTCGGCGACGGCCCGCCGGACGGCCATCAGGTGCGCGCCCGGGACGTCGGGCGGGAACGTGCACTCGGCGCTGACGACCCACCGGCGCGGCCGGTGACTCCGGTGGATGTAGTCGTAAATCCGGTCCGGGGGGCCAAACCGCAGGATCCCCCGGCTTAAGAGACCCCCGACGATGGCCTGCGAGGTCCGGCGCTCGACGACCTCCGGCGTCGGGTTCGAGCCGCCGACCCAGTCCCAGTGGACCAGGTCGGTCGGGTAATCCAGCATGTCGAGGACCCGTGTCTGGGCCCCACAGACATGAAGCACGATCCACTCGGCCCGCCGGCGAATCGCCCGCAAGAGGGCCAGGTCGTACTGCCGCTCGAAGGTCTGGAAGACCTCGTCGGGAACGGACTCGGTCGCCCACTGGGTGGCGAAGAAGATGCCGTCGGCACCGGCTTCGAGGCAGGCCAGGGCAAAGCCCGTCAGGACCTCCGTGACGACCTGGAAAACCTCGTGGAACAGGGACGGATGCGCCCGCAGGAGAGGGGCCAGGTCTTCTTTCCGGGGCAGGAAGCGGCTACAGACTTCGATGGGGGCGAAGACGGTTTGCAAGAGGGGGACCTCCGGACCCAGGCGGGCCCGGACCTGGCGGATGGCCTCCAACTGCTCGGCCCAGACGCCCTCGGTCGCCGGGATAGGGCGGACCACGCGGGGCCAGTCGGCCAGGGACTGAATCGGGGTCGAGACCATCCGGGGGCCCGTCCGTGGGTCGCCGGACGGCTCAAAGCGGGCGCCCCAGGCCTCGACGTAGTAGGTCGAGCGGGGGTTCAGCTTCAGGAAGTCCCACCGGTAGGTCTCGTAGAAGAGGACCATCGCCTGGACGTAGGCCGGCAGGGAGAACTCATGCTCGTAAAAGTGCCGCCACAGGCTGACGCCGACGGCGGGTTCCCGGCCGCTCAGGACCTTCTCTAAATACGCTCTCGGGGACATGGGATTTCCAGGTGAGAGGGTAAAATCCGACAGGATGCAGGATACAAGATGCAATATGCAGGATGCAAGATAGGCCTGCGGGAATTCGGAATGGACACCCCGCCCCGCTCGTCGGAGAGCGGGGTCGCTTCCTCAGGGCGTCCCGGGTTCCATCGTCAGGTGGGGCGAGGTGACCCACACGGCCCAGTCCTCGCCGGCCTGGGTCGGCGGCAGGGCGAGCCCGATCAGGCGACGCGTCGGGACCGTCCAGACCGGCGTCCCCGGGAGGAGGCCCGGCGCCGTGGGCCGGACGACCAGCCACCACCGGGCGTCCCGGTACTCCCAGGTTACGACCGTCAAGGGGATTTCTTGCCAGTCGGCGTCTCGGAGGCCGTAGCCGGCGATGGGCCGGCCCGGGGTCAGGTCCTCCCACGTGGCGGGCTCCATCGAGGGCCGTTCGGCAGTCGGACAATCCCAGAGACTCCAGAGGGGTTCCCATCCGGCGTCGGCCAAACGTCGGACACAGCTCAGGGGACGTCGCCACAGGACGTCGACCGGCGCCTGCGGTGAGACGTGCGGCGTCGCCCATCGACGGTCGTCCAGGGGCCACAGGGCCTGCACGGCACGACAGCGACCGTCCCGGAGGCCCACGCAGAGGACCGGGACCGGCGCCGTCCGAGCCCATTTGGGCCACGGCGTCCGCTCGGGCGTCCCCGATCGGGCCACGAAGTAAACGGCGCCGACAAACAGCAGGACCCCCAGCCAGTAGCGCTTCGGGATCATCGGACCCGACTCCCGTTGGGGACTTCGGCCGGGACTTCCAAGAGATATGGCCGGCCATCGACGTCGGCGGCCAGGATCATCCCCTGAGACTCCGTCCCCATCAGGACGGCCGGCTCCAGGTTGGCGACCACGACGACCTTCCGGCCCCGGAGTTCCTCCGGCCGATAGTACTGGGCGATGCCGGCCACGACCTGGCGCCGCTCCGTCCCCAGGTCCACGATGAGCTTCAGGAGCTTCTTGGACTTCTCGATGGGCTCGGCCGTCACGACTTCACCGACTCGCAGGTCGACCTGCATGAACGTCTGGATGTCGATCATCGCAAGCCCCTCCACGGACGATGATGTCGCCGGCGACGTCGGAGGCGAGGCCGGTGCCGAAGGTACCTCGCTCCGAACCTCCTCGGGCAGTTCGATCCGGGGATACAATTCCGGTCCCAGGGCCACGGGGGTCCCCGGCGGCAGGACACCCCAGGCCAAGTGGTCTCGGCGGGGCGGGACCGGCTGGCCGAGGCGTTCCAGGAACGCCCCGGCCCCAAAGGGGATGACGGGCCAGACGCCGACCGTGATCAGGCGGAGGGCCTCGGTCACAAACCCCAGGAGGGTCTGGGCCTCGACGCGGGTTGCCGCGTCCCGCATGAGCCGCCAGGGTTCCCGCCGGGCCAGGAGTCCATTCAAGCGCTGGATATGCACCCACGCCTCCCGCAGGAGTTCCGGATAGGCCAGGCGGTCGACCCAGACCTCGAGGCGGTCGACCCAGGCCTCGAGGTCCGCCCGGACAGCGGTCATCTCCCCATCGAGCCGGCTGTAATCAGGGACGCGGCCCTGGCAGAAGCGGGCCAGCATGGACGTCAGGCGGTGGATCAGGTTCCCGTAATCGTTGGCCAGGTCGGCATTGACCCGGGTCTGATAGCCTTCGTAGCTGAAGTCGCTGTCGACGTCCAGGGGCGCCTCCCGGACCAGATAGTAGCGGACCATGTCGGGCGATGAGAACTCGAGGAGCTCTTCCGGCGAGATGATGTTGCCGAGGGACTTGGACATCTTGCTCTGGGCCCGGAGCCACCAGCCGTGGCCGAACACCTGCCGGGGCAGGGGCAGGCCGGCTGACATCAGGAAGGCCGGCCAGTACACGCAGTGGAACCGCAGGATGTCCTTGCCGACCAGGTGGACGTCGGCCGGCCAGTAGCGTTCGTACAGGGGGTCGCCGTCGGCCCAACCGAGGGCGGAGATGTAGTTCGTCAGGGCATCCAGCCAGACGTAGATGACGTGGTCCGGGTCGTCAGGGACGGGAATGCCCCACCGGACGGTCCGGCGGCTCACGGAAAGGTCTTTCAGGCCGGCCTCGACGAAGCGCACGACCTCGTTGTAGCGGGACTCGGGCTGGATGAATTCCGGATGGGCCCGGTAGTGTTCCAGCAGGGGCTTCTGGTAGCGGCTCAGGCGGAAGAAGTAGCTGTCTTCCCGGAGCCGCTCGACTGCCCGGCCGCAGTCGGTATGGCGGCCGTCGGCGACAGACCCCTCCGGGACAAAGGCCTCGCAACCCGGGCAGTACCAGCCCTCGTAGACGCCCTTGTAGATGTCGCCCCGATCGACCAATCGCTGGAAGAATCTCTGGACGGCCCGTCGATGGACCGGATCGGTCGTCCGGATGAAGCGGGAGTACTGGATCCCGAGACGCTCCCACAGTCGGTAGTAATTTTCGACGACCCGGTCGGCCAACTCTTTGGGCGTGATGCCTCGCTGGCGGGCCGCCCGCTCGGCCTTCTGGCCGTGCTCGTCCGTGCCGGTCAGGAAGAAGACGTCATAGCCCAGAAGCCGCTTATAGCGGGCCGTGACGTCGGCCAGGACCGTCGTAAAGGTGTGACCGATGTGTGGTAGGTCGTTGACGTAGTAGATCGGCGTCGTGATGTAGAAAGTCTTCCCACTCATCGAGTCCAACGGTGAAAGTCAGAGAGATAGCAGATGCAAAATACAGGATAAAGGATGCAACATGCAAGATGGATTCGAGTTCCGGGTGCCAGGTCCCGGTGAGATGCGCTCGTGGCCCCTATTGGCTCATGGCTCATAGCTCATATTGGCTCATGGCTCATGGCTGATGGCTCATGGGACTATGAGCTATGAGCCAATAGGGGCCATGAGCTATGACCCATGGGCTCCTATGGCCCATGAGCTATGAGCCATGAGCCATGAGCTGATATGAGCGAAGGGGTCTATCGGCCGACCGGCCCAAGGCCGTGGCTCGTCACTGCGTTCCTTCGTCACTCCGTCCCTTCATCCCTTTGAAACATCGTGCTTCCCGGGCGATGGAGAGGGCCGTCCCGACGCCCTTCTCACGAACCGAACGGCTCTGCTATACGGCCGTCATGACCCAGGGCGTCAGGTCCGGATGGCGGACCTGTTCCATCGAGGCCCGGATCTGCTCGGCCAGCCGGATGGCCGCCAGGCCCTCGGGACCGGTCGCCAGGGGCGGCACGGCGTAGCCCCGTCGGACAGCCTGCGCAAAGGCTTGAAGCTCCATCCATAGGAGTTCTTTCGGACTGTCGCATCGGACGTCCTGGATGACCAGGTGACCCGGGTGGGTCTCGTCCATCTGGATTTGGGTGACCTGTCGGTGGAGGAAATCCAACGAGACGTACCGGCCGGCGGCGAAGATCATCCACCGCCGGGTGTGCATGTGGCTGACCCGACTGGCGACGAGGTTGACCCGGAGGTGGTCCCATTGGAGGCGCACGCTGGCGGCGTCGATCTGGTGGGTGACGACAGGGATGCCGACGGCATCCAGAATCTGAGGCGGCCGGCCGACTTGGGCCAGCAGGAGGTCCAGGTCGTGGATCATGAGGTCCATGACGATGTCGACGTCGGTCCCCCGGGGGACGAAGGGGTGGACCCGATGAATCTCGATGAAGACCGGCGACTCGGCGTCTCGGAGGACGGGAAACCGGGACCCCACGGGGTTAAAGCGCTCGATGTGCCCGACGAAGAGGGGCGTCTCGGTCCGCTGGGATTCCTCGACCAAGTGGAGGGCCTGCTGGGAGGTCATCGTGAGGGGCTTCTCCACGAAAGTCGCCACGCCACACCGAAGGAAGTGAAGGGCGATCTCGTAGTGGGTCGTCGTCGGGGTCACGATGCTGACGGCGTCGATCTCCGAGACGGGGACGGCCCGGTAGTCCTCCAAGGGAATGGCGCCATACTGCTCGGCGATGGTATACGCCCGCTCGGGAATGATATCCACGACGTACCGCAGTTCGACGTCCGGCAAGCCGGCAAAGACCCGGGCGTGGTGTTGACCCAGGTACCCGACGCCGATGACGGCCACACGAATTTTCATTGCACGATCCCTCGCTGGGAGGTTTCGACGAAGCGACACAAGGCCTCCAATTCCGGATGAGGCGGAAGCTCGGTCCGGATCCGTCGCAGGGCCTCCGGGATAGGTAGACGGGACCGTAGCAGGAGGATGAACGCCCGCTTGATCAGGTCGATGACCTCGGTCGGGAAGCCCCCCCGCCGGAGACCGAGGGTGTTGACCCCGTACACGCGCGCCCGATTGCCGGCGACCTTCGCAAAGGGGAGGACGTCCTGACTGACGGCCGAGAAGGCGCCGATAAAGCTATATTGGCCCACCCGACAAAACTGATGGATGCCGCTGAAGGCCCCGATGACGGCGTGGTCTTCGACGACGACGTGCCCCGCCAGGGAGGCGGCATTCGTCATGATGACATAGTCTCCGACCTGACAGTCATGGGCGACATGGGCATACGCCATTAGGAATACATGATTCCCGACGGTCGTCACCCCCCGGCCCCCAGGCGTCCCCCGGTGGATGGACACAAATTCCCGGATCACGTTGTGGTCGCCGATCTCGACCCGGGTCGGTTCGCCCCCGTACTTGACGTCCTGGGGTTCCAAGCCGATGGTGACAAAGGGATAGATGACGTTCTGCCGTCCGATCGTCACGACCCCGTCGATGACGACGTGACTCCGGAGTTCGGTCCCCTCCCCGATGCGTACCTGCGGGCCGATGATGCAATACGGGCCCACGACGACCCCATCGGCCAGCTCGGCCGTCGGGGCGACCCGGGCCGTGGCATCAATCCTCACTCCCATCCCTCCCCTCAGCGATAACCGGCGTACCCGTCGAGAGACGGGCCTCGGCGACGACTTGATCCCCGACCCATATGACGCCCTTGAACCACACAAATACGCCCCGCCGGCGCTCCAGCCATGCGTGAACTTCTAAGAGATGGCCCGGCACGACTTTCTGCCGGAACCGGGCCTGCTCGATCCCCAATAAGTAAATGGGTCGATGCCGGGCCTCGGGGTGACGCCACAAGACCGTCAGGGCCGCCACTTGGGCGATGGCCTCGACCATCAGGACCCCTGGCAGAATCGGCTCCTGCGGGAAATGGCCCGGGAAGAAGGGCTCATTGTAGGTCACGCCCTTCAACCCCAGGGCCTCCCATCGGTCCGGGTGTAGAAATGCCCGGTCGACCATCAGGAAGGGATACCGGTGGGGTAGGAGGGCCTGGACCTGATTGGTGTCCAAGGCGACCCACGCGGCCGTGACTTCCGGCTTGACCCACATCGAAGCCTACCCCGGTCACGGAGTCTTGGTCGGCTGGGCGGCCTTGGCGTTAAATCGCTTAATGACGTCGTCGGTGATGTCCACCGCCCGGCTGGCAAACACGACGGCCGCCGGGTTCAAGACGACGTCGAAGCCCTTTTCCCGGGCGACCTCGGCGATGATGGGCCGGACCTGATTCTCCAGTTGAGCCTGGGCGTCCTCGATCTTCTCCTGAAGTTCGGCGACGGCGTCCTCCCGAAATCGGTCGATCTCCCGCTGTTTGTCCCGAAGCTTGGCCTGCAGGTCCCGGAGGGCGTCCGGGGCCAGCACGGCCGCCTGTTCCTGGAGCTTCTGATTGAGCTGACGGAGCTCGGTCTCCTTCTTCCGGAGCTCCTGTTGCTGCTTCTCCTGAAAGGCCTGGATCTCCTTCTGGAGCCGCTGGCCGACGACGGACTCCTGGACGATCCGCTGGAGGTCGATGACGGCGACCCGCGTGCCGCCCGGGGGCGTCGGGGCGGGCGGCGGCGCCGGCTGTTGGGCCAGAAGCCACGACGACAGGAGTAAGAATAAAACGATAGATGCCCCTCGGAGCTTCTCTGCGGTATACATACGAATCACCTCCTGGACAAAATCGACCTGGGTCTACCGCCCAGGACCGCCGTCCCGGCAGGGATGACCCCCTCCTTTCGCACGCCGGTTGGGATTCACCCGCCAGGGACAAAATAGGGGCCTCCCATTATATAGCAGGTTCATCTCCTCCCCAACGGGCTGGGGCGACCCCACCGCCCCCTCCCTTAAAGTCGGGCCTCAAAAGTTGAGGCCGAAGCCGAAACGGAAATTCCACGCCGGGGCCTGAACGGGGCCCCGATTCCAGTTCCGGGCAAAGATAAACCGGATCGGTTGCATGAGCATCGGGATCACGATCCGGAGCTCCAGGCCCGTCGAAAAACGGAACTTGAGGGGGTCGAGGGCCTCCCCCGGGGCGTAGGCGTTGCCGCCGTCCCAGAACGCCACCAACCGAAGGGGCGACTCCCCTACGGGCACGATGTACTCCAGATTAAAGAGGGCGTACTTCGTCCCACCGACGGTATAACGGGTACTGACCTGGGGGTCGATGGGCCCGACCGTCCGGAAGTCGTAGCCCCGGATCGTGAAGTCGCCCCCCAGGAAGAACCGCTCGTAGAAGGGCACGGGCCGGCCGCCGTACCCAGTGACCCAGCCGAGCTCGACGTTGTAAGCGAATCGATGGGACCATCGGTTGACCTTGAAGTACTGCCGCCACCGGAATGAGGGTGCCACGATGTAGACATTCCCGCCCAGGGGTCCGCCGGCATAGGCCACCGCCGCCGTAGCGTAAATCCCCTCCGTCGGGTCCAGGGGGTCGCCCAGCGAGTTGTAAATGAGCTGAGGCGTCACGCGGCTGTCGTCCCGGGCCCGGACTAAGTCCTCAGGGCGAATCCCCAGGAGACCGCTGGCCAGGAGCTGGGGATTCACGTTCTCCAGCCGGATCTGACTGTAGCTGTACCCCACCCGAAAGTCCAGGTCCTTCGTCAGGGGCCAGCCGATGACGAGGCTCCCGCCCCGGTCCCGCCGTTCATAGATGAAGTAGTTGTTCCACGTGTTGTACACGCTGAGGCCGACCTGCCAGTCGCTGTTCAGGAAGTAGGGGTCCAGGACGGACAGGTAGTACGTCTTGATCCGCTTGCCGTACTGGAGGCTGAAGTCGAAGGACTTGCCCGTCCCGAAGAGGTTCCGGGTCGCAAAGCCCAACTGCCCGAACAGACCGTCCAGCTGGCTATAACCGCCACCGGCCGATATCTGGTTCCGCTTGTTTTCGTTGACCTTGATGACGACGTCGACCTGGTCGTCCCGGCCAGCGACGGGCCGGATGTCGGGCTCGACCTTGTCGAAGTACCCGATCCGGTAAATCTTCTGGAGGTCCCGCCGGAAGAGCTTCGTATTGATGACGTGGGCCTCCTGCGTCTCCAGCTCCCGGCGGACGACCAGGTCGTGGGTGTACGTGTTGCCCTGGAACTCGATGCGGCGCACGACCTGAGGCTTCCCTTCCTGGACCTGTAGATTCACGTCCACATAGTGGGTCCCGTCTTCCACGCGGGGCTGGAGGTCCGGATAGATTCCGACAAAGAGGTATCCCTTCTCACCGTAGGCAGCCTGGATATCTTGGAGGCTCTTGCGAAAGGCGCTCTGTCGGAACCATTGACCGGACCGGAAGCGCAGAAGCTTCCGGAGGTCCGCCTCGGAAAAGGCCCGGACGCCCGTCAGCCGCACCTCCCCGATGCGGTACGGCGGGCCCTCGCTGACAGGGAACACGACCTGCAGGCGACGGACCGGGGCCCCGTTCCACCAGGAGCGGCCCGTATAGGCCTCGACCCTCGGTTCCCCGACCCGAAAGTCCAGATACCCGTGGTCATAATAAAAGTTCTGAAGCGCTTCCTGACTCTTCTCGATCTTCTGAGGGTCATACTTGTCCTTACCCGTGATGCGCGCCCACAGCGATGAAGGCTTAATGGGGACGACCCCCCGGAGTTTATCGTCTGAAAAGGCTTGATTGCCGTCGAAGACGACCCGCCCGACCCGGAGACTCTCGCCGGGGTCGATTTGCCACGTCAGCCGGACCGACGTCTCCGATAGCGGCGTCCGGACGGGCCGGACCTCGGGGAAGCGGTAGCCCTTCTCGGCCAGCATCTGCCGAATGAGCTGTTCGACCCGATGGACCCGGTAAGCGTCGTAGAGGTCCCCGTCATACAACGTCAGGCCCTTCTCGTTCATCTTGCTATGGATGTCCTCGATGCGGAGGCCCTTGACCTTTTCGGGCCACACGACCTGCTCGATGACGGGCTTCTCCTGGACCCGAAAGACGAGGCGGACTCCGTCGGGGCCCTCTTCCGTCTCGACCCGCAGGTCCTCAAAGAAGCCGGCCGCCCAGAGACGGCGAAAGTCCTGCCGGACCATCGCCGGGTCGTACAAGTCCCCCTCCCGGCTCTGGATATAGTACCGAGCCGTGCTCTCCGGGACCCGATGCAGACCCTCAAATCGAATCTGGGCGATGCGACGGGCCTCTTGGGCCCATCCCAGGGCGGCTCCCAGGACCCACAGGCCCAGGACCCACCCGGACAGACGACGCCCGTTCATGACCCACCTCACACCGAGGCCGGCTCCATCTCCCGCACGCGGAAGGCAATCTGCCGACGCTCGTCGACGGTCACTTCGATGGGGCCCCGGACGTCCGGCCCACTCACGGAAAGGAGGAAATCGACGAGGGGGTCTTCGACGTAGGTCTGGAGGGCCCGCTTGAGGGGGCGGGCGCCAAAGTGGCGCTCCTTGCGGGTCACCTCCAGGAGGTACCGGCGGGCTTCCTCGGTCAGGACCAGGTAGTAGCCGCTCCCCCGTTCCCGAAGCTCCTGGTTGAGGCGCTCGACCATCAGGTCCAGCACCCGGGCCAGGTCGTCTTCGTCCAACGGGTAGAAGACGATGAAGTCGTCGATGCGGTTGATGAACTCGGGGGAAAAGTACTGTTTGACCTCCTGGAGCACCCGGTCCCGAATGACCTTATAGTCCGAAGCCGTGTCCCCGTGGGCCTGGAAGCCCATCCGGGGCTTCTGCTGGATGATCCGGGTGCCCAGGTTCGACGTCATGATGATGATCGTGTTCCGGAAGTCGACGGTGTGGCCGAGGGCGTCACTCAGGCGCCCGTCGTCCAGGATCTGCAAGAGGATGTTAAACACCTGGGGATGGGCCTTTTCGATCTCGTCCAGCAGGATCACGCAGTAGGGATTCCGCCGGATCCGTTCCGTCAACAGGCCGCCCTCCTCGTAGCCGACGTAGCCCGGCGGGGCTCCGATGAGCTTGGAGACCGAGTGGGGCTCCATGAACTCGGACATGTCGAAGCGGACCATCGCCTGTTCGGAGCCGAATAAGACCCGGCTAAGCTGACGGGCGACCTCCGTCTTGCCGACCCCCGTCGGGCCTAAAAATACGAAAGACCCGACCGGCCGGTGGGGGTCCTTCAGGCCCAGCCGAGACCGCCGGATGGCCCGGACGATGGCCGAGATGGCGTGTCGCTGGGAGACGATCCAGCGTTGGAGCTCGGACTCCAGCCGCTGGAGCCGGGCTTTTTCGTCTTCCTGTAAAGTCTGGACCGGGATGCCCGTCCAACGGCTCACGACCTCAGCCACGACGTCGCCCGTGACGACGTAGCGGACCGCCGTGTCGCCGGCCTCCTCGGCCTCTCCCTCGCTCGAGGCACCCTCAGCCCCACCGCCCCGTTCGGCCGACTCCAGCCACGTCTCGGTATCGACGTCCGCCGGCCGGCCCCGCCGGGCGAGCTCCTCGTTTTCGGCCATGATCTTGACGTAGGCCCCGCACTCGTCCATCAGGTCGATGGCCTTGTCGGGCAGGACCCGCTCGGTGATGTAACGGCTGGCCAGATACACGATCGTCCGGAGGGCCTCGTCGGTGTAATGGACGTGATGGTACTCTTCGTACTGGGCCTTGATGCCCTGCAGGATCTGATAGGACTCCTCTTCCGTCGAGGGCCGCACGTAGATCGGCTGAAACCGCCGCTCGAGAGCCCGGTCCCGCTCGAAGTACTTCCGGTACTCGGCCGGCGTCGTCGCCCCGATACACTGAATCTCCCGACGGGACAAGGCCGGCTTCAAGATGTTGGACGCATCCAGGGAACCCTCAGCCGAACCGGCGCCCACGAGGGTGTGAACCTCATCGATAAACAGGATGACTTCCGGGTTCTCGATGAGCTCCTGGATGAGGGCCCGCATGCGTTCTTCAAACTGGCCCCGGTACTTCGTGCCGGCCACGAGGGCCGCCAGGTCCAGGCTCAGGATTCGCCGCTCGGCCAGGGCCGACGGGACCTGACCGGCCACGATGCGCTGGGCCAAGCCCTCGACGATGGCCGTCTTGCCGACGCCCGGCTCGCCGACCAGGACGGGATTGTTCTTCGTCCGCCGGCACAAGACCTGGATGACCCGCTCGACCTCCCGCTCCCGGCCGATCAGCGGGTCCAGGAGGTTGTTCTCGGCATAGCTCGTCAGGTCCCGACAGAATTCGTTCAGGATCGGCGAGTCCTTCGGAAAGCGGGCGTTCTTCAAGACGAGGGCCCGGTTTTTGCTCATCCGGACCAGCTCCTGCCGGACACGGTTGGGCGTCAGGCCCCGCAAGCGCAAGTACCGGCAGGCAAAGCTGTCCTCGACCCGCAGGATCCCCAGCAGGATGTGCTCGGGCCCCAGCGTCTTCGTCCCCATCGCCTCGGCTTCTTTCACGGCAAAGTCCAGGGCCCGCTCGGCCCGGGAAGACAGACGGGGCTCGTTGATGTAGAAGGGCGAGGACTGGGAAATGCGGCGCTGGATCTCGGCGTACATCTCGCGGGGTTCCAAACGAAAGCGGCGGAGCAGGACGATCAACGGGTCGCTCATGTCTCTCAACATCCCCAAGAGCAGGTGCTCGACCTCGATGAGGTTGCTACCCGCCTCGATGGCCTCCTGCCGAGCGAAGTTCAGGATACGAACGACCCGTTCGGTGTAACGATTTGCCATGATGCCCGCTTCCCAATATCCATGTCCCTGGATAACATAGCCACATCGGGTCGAGAGGTCAAGTTGCCCGGCCGACGAGCAGGGGACGGACCCATAGACGCTGGGCCCCGAACCCACGACGCGACCCGTCCCCAGGCGGTCGGCCGACGACTTGACGGGGCCACGGGATACGGGATGCAGGAATGAAGATGGGCTCATCGCCTCATGGGTCCTGGCCCCTATTGGCTCATAGCTCATGGCTGATAGCTCATGGGACTATGAGCCATGAGCTATGACCCATGAGCCAATAAAGCCGAATCCATGCGGGTTTTCACGAACCGAACGGCTCTGCTATCAGAGCTGTTTGGGTGGGAGAAATGCGGTTGCTATCAGGGAAAACGATGGTCCGGCGATCTCGATGTTTCAAGCTTCCTCCGGATGACCCGGCCAGGACGGGCGGTTCATGAAGATGACGCCCGCAGGACGGCGGGCTCTCTCCGGAAGCCCCCGGCATGACGGCCGGTGTTCCGAGGATCGACGCCCGTCTCTCGACCTGCCCATCTGCCGACCTGCCCACCTGCCTATCTGCCGACCTGCCCACCTGCCAAATGCCCATCTGCCCATCTGCCGACCTGCCCACCTGCCTATCTGCCCATCTGCCCACTTGCCCATCTGCCGAATGTTTGAAAAATCGTGCTTTCGTGGAGGTGCCCTTTCCGCTTCCCATCGCACTTCTCACCTCCCGCACGGCTCTGCTATGGGAAGGAGGATCCCCCATGGCTGGACGTCCACTCCATCCACCCGTCTGGTGGTCGGCGACCTTCGAGTTCGACCGGTCCGAAGAACTCGTCGAGGCGGCCCGAGCGGCGACCCGACGGTTTGAGACAGGGACACCCGCCGAGCCGATCTATACTCGGTGGGACAACCCGACCGTCCGGGCCGTCGAGGAAGCCGTGGCGGCCCTCGAGAACGGCGAAGACGCCCTCGCCTTCGCCTCCGGTATGGCCGCCATCTCGACGACGCTGTTGGCTTTCCTCCGGCAGGGCGACCACGTCTTGGCCTTGAGCACCCTGTACGGCGGGACCGTCGAGCTCCTGACCGACGTCCTCCCCCGGTGGGGCATTCGGGTCACCTTCGCCGACCCCGACGAGCTGACGCCGGACCTGATCCGAGAGACCCGTCCGCAGGTCGTGTACGTCGAGTCGCCGACGAACCCGACCTTACGGGTTCTGCCACTCCGACGGATCGCTGAGGCGGCCCACCAGGTCGGCGCCCTGGCCGTCATCGACAACACGTTCGCCACGCCCGTCCTGCAACAGCCCCTCATGTTCGGCTTTGACTTAGTCGTCCACAGCGCCACGAAGGCCCTCGGCGGGCACCACGACGTGATGGGCGGCTTTGTCGTCGGCCTTCGTCACTGGCTCCGTCCGATATGGGACATGCGGAAGCTCCTGGGCGGCGTCATGGACCCTATGGTCGCCTTCATGGTCCACCGGGGCCTGAAGACCTTGGCCCTGCGGGTTTTCCACCAGTGCGAGACGGCCCTTCAGGTCGCCCGCTTCTTAGCCGACCACCCCCGTGTCCGGCAGGTCTTCTACCCCGGCCTGCCGTCGCATCCGGACCATACCGTCGCTCGGGCGCAGATGCGGGCCTTCGGCACGATGGTCAGCTTCGCTTATGACGGCGACATGGCGGCGACCCAGGCCCTGATCGACCGTCTCTCGGTCTTCCACCGGGCCGCCAGCCTGGGCGGCGTGGACTCGCTGGTGACCCAGCCAGTGACGACCTCTCATCTGCACGTCGACGATACGATCCGACAGCGTCTCGGGATCGGTCCCAACCTGGTACGGCTGTCCATCGGCATCGAGCCGGCCGAAACGCTGATCGCCGACCTCCGCCAAGCCCTGGAGGCCCCGTAAGACTTCGCAAGCTTCAGGCCGCCGGGACCTTCGTGTCGGTGACGGGCCGAGACGTCTGGATGGCCTCCAGGAGGCGTTTCTTCATGAGGGGCCGGTAGGGCCGGACGACCAGGCCCCGGCGGTCTACACGCACGAAGCGCCACGACCAGGACCGATAAGTCCGCTCGCGGGCGAGTCTCTCCAGGAGCGCCGTCGCCGCGGCGGCGTCTGTCGTCAGGACGGCGACGGCCGGCCCGGCCCCCGACAGAAGGGCGGGCAGGCCCATCGAAGAAGCCAGGTCGATGACCCGCCGGACCTCCGGCATCTTTTCCAGCCGATACGGCTGGTGGACCTCGTCGTAGAAGAAGTCCTTCGGGGGCACGTCGTCATGCTCCTGCCAGTAGGCCAGGATGGCCGTGACCCGCTGAAGCTGGCGGACGACGACGTCCCGGGGATACGTCTCCGGCAGGACCCGCCGCATCTTCGCCGTTTCCATCTTCCACGGGGGCCACAGACTTAACACGTGGACGGGCCGGGGCACGCGACCGGACAGCGCATACAGCCGACCGTCCGAGGCATAGTAGCAGGCGACCAGACCGCCCAAGAGAGACGCCGCCACATTATCCAGATGGCCCTCGACCTCAGCGGCCAGGTTCAGGTAGTCCTGAGTCTGGGTCTGGGCTCGTCGGAACAGGCTCGCCAGGGCGAATCCGGCCAGGGCCGATGCGCCACTCCCGCCCAAGCCCCGCTGGACGGGGATCTCGTTGAAAATCTCGACCCGAAGCGGCGGGAGCTGGACCTTCCAGCGTTCCGCCGCCAGACGGGCCATCTGGACGACTCGATTCGTCTCGTCGGCCGCCAGGTCTTCGACCGACTCGCCCTCGACGGTGACCTGCCACTCAGAGGCCGGCTCGACGAAGACCGTCAGGTGAAACTGCAGGGCTAACCCCAGGGCGTCAAAGCCGGGTCCGACGTTCCCGACGCTGGCCGGGACTCGAATGTAATGCGGGACTTCCAGCTTCATGCGCCTCCTCACAGGACGAAGAGCCGGTGTTCAGGTTAGGAGGTGTAAAAGTGGGCCTACCTGAGTCCCCTGCCCCGAACATCCGGCACCGAATACGGATTGCACCCTTACCCTGAGACCCGCATCCCATTATAATGGACCCACTTGAGAGTCGATAAACTCGGTGTTGGGTGTCAGGTATCGGGTCTTAGGTGTTAGGCGCTGGGCGTCAGGTGTTGGGTTTGATTGTAACCCAAGACCCAATACCGGACACTCACGACCCAGCACCGGATATGCATCCCCGGCAGGCGACCGTCGTCCCGGCCCCGTCCTGGATCGTCGTCCTCTCGGCCCCCTCCGGGGCCGGGAAGACGACCGTCGTGCGCGCCCTCTTGGAGCGGGAGCCCCAGCTCCAGTTCGCCGTATCTCACACGACCCGGCCGCCCCGCCCTCACGAGGTCCACGGTCAGGATTATTATTTTGTCACGCCGGACGAGTTTCGGGACCTCATCGGGCAGGGTGCCTTCGTCGAGTGGGCCGTCGTCCACGGGCACTTCTACGGGACGAGTCAAGCCGAGCTCCGCCGCATCCTGGAGGCCGGCAAGACCCCTCTGCTGGACATCGACGTGCAGGGGGCCTATCAGATTCAAAGGCGATGGCCCCACGGTCTGTTCATCATGCTCCTGCCGCCTTCCTGGACGGTCTTGGAACAGCGCCTCCGTCAACGGGGTGACCTGACGGACGAACAGGTCCGCCGCCGCATCGGACAGGCCCGCCGAGAGGTCCGGTGGGCCTGGATGTATGACTACTGGGTCGTCAACGACGTGCTGGACGAGGCCGTCGAGACGATCGAGGCCATCCTGTGGAGCCACCGGCACCGGCCGGGCGTCGGGCCGACCCCGGGACGGCTCCCGGAGATTCCGGAATGACGAGGCCGATGGACAGGGGGTGGGGCGTATGCACCGATGGATCCTGGGATTCCTGAGTTTGGGAGGTCTCATGGTCGCCGCCGGAGGACCGGATCGGCATCTGCTCCCGCCGCCGGCCGACGTCCTGCTGGTCGGCGGGCGGGTCTATCCCCTGTGGCCGACGCCGGACGCCGTCGTCTCGGCCGTCGCCATCCGGCAGGGCCGGATCGCCGCCCTCGGGTCGGACGAAGAGCTCCGGGCCTGGCGGGGCCCCCGGACCCGGGTCATCGACCTGCGGGGGGCGACCGTCCTGCCGGGCCTGACGGATGCCCACGTGCACTTGGCCGGCCTGGGACGCCTGCGGCGGCAACTCGTCCTGACGGGCACGCAAAGTAAAGCAGAGGTCCTGCAGAAGCTCCAAGACTATGCCCGAAAGCACCCGGACCTCTCCTGGATCGTCGGCCGCGGCTGGGACCAGAACGACTGGCCGGACCCCCACATGCCGGACCGGGCCGACCTCGACCGGGTCGTCCCGGACCGGCCCGTGTACTTGACCCGCATCGACGGCCATGCCGCCTGGGTCAACACGAAGGCCCTCGAGCGGGCCGGCATCGGCCCGGCCACGCCGGATCCCCCGGGCGGCCGCATCCTGCGGCGGCCCGACGGGAGTCCGACGGGCGTCCTCCTCGACCGGGCGGCCGAGCTGGTCCAGCGGGTCATGCCGGAGCCGACGGTCGAAGACCTGATGGCCGACCTGGAGGCCGGCGCCCGGGCCTGCGTCGAGGCGGGCCTTACGGAGGTCCACGACGCCGGGGTCTCACCGGCGACCTGGACGGCTTACGTACGGCTGGTCGAGCAGGGCCGCCTGCCGATCCGGGTCTACGTGATGGCGATGTACCGCTCGGGGCTGGACGAACAGCTCCTGACCGAGGGACCCATCGTCGGGCTCGGCGACGGTCGCCTGACGCTTCGGGCCATCAAGGTCATCTCGGACGGGGCCCTGGGCTCCCGAGGGGCGGCCCTGCTGGAGCCCTATGCGGACGAACCGGACTCGACGGGTCTCCTGCTGGTCGAGCCCGACGAGCTCGTCCGGCTGGCCCGCCGGGCCCTGGAGGCCGGGGTCCAACTGGCCGTGCACGCCATCGGGGACCGGGCCAACCGCATGGTCCTGGACGCCTTCGAGACCGCCTTTCGGGAAAGACCTTGCGGGGACTGCCGCTTCCGCATCGAGCACGCCCAGGTCGTTCATCCCCAGGACATCCCGCGCCTGGCCCGGCTCGGCGTCGTCCCGTCCATGCAACCGACCCATGCGACGTCGGACATGCCGTGGGCGCCGGCCCGCCTGGGGCCCGATCGGCTGAAGGGGGCCTACGCCTGGCGGTCGATCCTGCAGACCGGCGCGAAGATCGCCGGGGGTTCGGACGCGCCCGTCGAGGAGATCTCTCCACTGCTGGGCCTCTATGCGGCCGTCACCCGACAGGACCTGCAGGGCCGGCCCGACGGCGGCTGGCTTCCCGAGGAACGCGTCACGCCCCTGGAAGCCCTTCGGATGTTTACCGAATGGGCCGCTTACGCGGCCTTCGAGGAAATCTGGCGGGGCACGCTCCGGCCGGGGACCTGGGCGGACCTGACGGTCCTGGACGGAGACCCCCTGCGGGTCGAGTCTCGACAGATACTCCGCCTGCGGGTCCGATGGACGATGGTCGGGGGCCATATCGTTGAAGCGAAGGGCGAATAGCGAATGGCGAATGGCGAGTGGCGAATGGCGAATAGGGAGAATAAGTCCCCGTTTCCCTATCTCCCTACCTCATCTGCCCATTTGCCGACCTGCCCATCTGCCGAATGCCTACCTCTCGACCTGCCCATTTGCCGACCTGCCGCTTCCCCCAAAGGGATAGGTGGCCGAGCCGTCGTCTCCGTATTGCCTTTTCCCAGACACCCCCTCATAATATAAAAGGGGTTGTTTGGCTCCACAGGCTTTCCACGTTTCATGAGGGATAGGTTATGCTACGGATTCGCCTCATGCGGATGGGCCGTCGCAACCGGCCGTTCTATCGGATCGTCGTCATGGAAGCCCGGCGGCCTCGCGAGACCCGGTACCACGAGGCCATCGGTTACTACGACCCGATTCCGACGCCGTCCGTCGTTCAACTGGACTTGGCGCGCTATGAGTACTGGCTCCAACGGGGGGCTCAGCCGACAGACACGGTGAAGAACTTGGCCCGAGTGGCCCGTCGAATGCAGACTTCGGCGACCGGGTAGATCATTTTGTCGTCCCTGGAATCCGCTGTCATCCTTGCTCGTTAAGGAGGACCCCCATGAACCCGAAAGACCTCTTGGAGGCGATCGCGAAGTCCCTCGTGGACCGTCAGGACCAAGTCGAGGTAAAGGTCATCGAGGGCGAACAGACGACCGTGCTGGAGCTTCGAGTGGCCCCGGAAGACCTGGGGAAGATCATCGGCAAGCAAGGTCGGACCGCCCGTGCGATTCGGACTATCCTGGGCGCGGCGGGGATGAAGGTCCGAAAGCGCCTCGTCCTGGAAATCTTGGAACCCCATCCGTCGTAAGGGATGCCGGCGGAGCCTGCTCCCCCTGAACGGACATGGGTCCGGATCGGCCAAGTCCGGCGGCCCCACGGCCGGCGGGGGGCACTCCTGGTGGACCTGGACGAGCCGGGTCGGCTTCGTCACCCGTGGACCTGGTTTTCCGCGATAGGGCCGGCCGGGGAAGTCCAAACGTTTCACGTCCGGCGGGTCCGACCCCACGGCCGCGGGGTCCTGGTCGAGGTCGAGGAGATCGGGAGTTGGGAGGCGGCGGCCGCCCTGCGGGGGGCGGTTCTCTACGTGACGCCCGAAGAGCGGGTCCCCCTGGAGGCAGACGAGTACTACAACGAGGACCTTCTCGGCTGTACGGTCGTCGACGTACGTCTGGGCCCCATCGGGACGGTCGTCGACGTCTACGACCTGGGCTATCAGCACTTGTTAGCCCTGCGGGGCCGCACGGGACGCATGGTCCTGGTCCCTTTCCGGAAGGTCTTCGTGACGGCCGTCGACGTGGCGGCCAAGGTCATCCAAGTCGACTTACCGCAGGGGTGGCTGGAGCTCTACGAGGGCTCGTGAGGCAAGGCGCCGGGCCGGGGCGTTGCCTTTGCGCGGGGCAGGCGCCATGCAATTCGACGTCATCACCCTTTTTCCGACCTTCTTTGAGACGGCCCTTCAAGTCGGTCTCATCGGGAAAGCCGTCGAAGCGGGCCTACTCCGATTTCGGGTTCACGACCTGCGGCAGTTTGGGATCGGACCCCACCGACAGGTCGACGACGTCGCCTACGGCGGTGGGGCCGGGATGGTCCTGCGTCCGGAACCCCTGGTGGCGGCCATCGAGCAAGCCCGGACGGAGACCCGGAGCCGGGTCGTCGTCCTGAGCCCCCAGGGCCGTCTGTGGACCCAGGGCCTGGCCCGCCAGTATGCGCGGGAATGTGATCAGATCGTCCTGGTCTGCGGTCGCTACGAGGGGATCGACGAACGGGTGACGGCCTATTGGGCCGACGACGAGGTCAGCATCGGCGACTACGTCCTGATGGGCGGAGAGGTCGCCGCCTGGGTCGTCATCGAGTCGGTGGCCCGTCTCGTGCCGGGCGTCGTCGGGAACCCCGAGTCCCTGGCCGTCGAGAGCTTCGAGGCGGGGATCCTGGACTATCCGCAGTACACGCGGCCGGCCGTCTTTCGGGGCTACGCCGTCCCGGCGGTCCTGCGGTCGGGCCATCACGAGGCGATCGAGCGGTGGCGCCGTCTACAGGCCCTTCGGAAGACGCTTCGCAACCGCCCCGACCTGATCCTGGCGCCCCGATGGACGTCGCCGCCCGCCTGGTGGGCCTGGATGGCCGAATGGATCGAATGGGTTGAAACGATCCTGGAAAAAATGTATCCTTCTCCCCGAAGCGAGGAGGCGGAAAATGCACCCGATCATCGCCCAGATTGAGGCGAGCCGACTTCGGACGGACCTCCCCGACGTCCGCCCCGGCGACCAAGTGCGGGTCCACTTGCGCGTAATGGACCGGACGCAAGTCTTTGAAGGCGTCGTCATCGCCCGCCGGGGTCGGGGTCTGAGTGAGACGATCACCGTTCGAAAGGTCTCGTATGGCGTCGGCGTGGAAAAGATCATCCCCCTCCATGCCCCGGTCGTGGAAGCGATCGAAATCGTCCGGCGGGGCCGGGTCCGGCGGGCCAAGCTGTACTACCTGCGGACGCGCGTCGGCAAGACCTCGCGGCTACGGGAAAAACGGGAGACGACTCGTTCTTAGGGACCGACCCCCGGAAGTCTGGGACCTTCGGTGTTGGGTGTGCGGGAGTCGGTCGTTTCTACAAGCGATTTCATAAATCTGACCACAGACCATAGACCGGCTTGGGCCCAGGGGGTCTAGGGCCCATGGTCTGGGGTCGGATATCGAGGGTCCGATCCCGGTCCCGTCGGATTGATGAGACTGCTTTTAGAAACCTAACACCCAAGACCCAACATCCGACATCGAGTAAAGAGAGGTCGCCGTTCGATGCCCATTACGAGCACCCAACGGGTGAAGTTGCTTCAACAGGCCGATGACCTCTACCAAAAGGGCAAGTATGACAAGGCGATCCCCCTCTTCGAAAAGTTGATCGAGGCCGAACCTCGCGACATCGCCTCCCGTCAGCGGCTCATCGACTGCTACGAGAAGCTGAATCAGAAGGAAAAGGCCCTGGCGGCCCTCAGCGACCTGGCCGACTTTTACATCCAGGACGGCCGCATCGTCCATGCCGTGGCGACCCTCCGGCGGGCCCTCAAGCTGGAGCCGACCCACGTCGAGGTCATGCATCGGCTGGCCGACCTTCTGATCCAGCAAAACAACTTGGTCGAAGCCAAGAATCTGCTCTTGACCCTGGCGGAACAGTATGGCCGTCTGAACCGCCTGACGAAGGTCTTAGAAGTCCTCAACCGGCTCGTGGAGATCGGGCCGCAAGACCTTCGCTTGCTTCAGCGGCGAGCCCACGTAAAAGCCGAGCTTGGGCGCCACGCCGAGGCCTTGGAGGAATATCGGTCTATCGCCGAGGCCTATCTGGAGGCGGGTGCTCCTCAGGAGGCCATCCAGGTCATCGAGCAGGGTCTCCGGTATGTCCCGAACCATCCGACTCTCACGGACCTCCTGATTCGGGCCTACGTACAAGCCGGCGCTTATTCCTCGGCGATTGCCCTCATCGAGCGCCTGCCCGAGCGTCAGTACGACCACCTCCTGTGGCTGACGCAGGCCTATCACGCCGTCGGTCAGCCGGCCCAAGCGGTCCAGACCTTATTGGAAGCCCTACGCATGGCCCCGGAGCGGCCGGACGCTTACGGACTCCTCGTGGAGCTGGCTACGCCGGAGCACTGGGACGACGTCCAGCGATGGCTCCATCCCTTCCTGACCCGGTGCATGGACAAGGGCCAGTACGACGTGGCCTGGGGCCTGCTCGAGCGGGCCCTCCAGAAGAGCCCGACCGACCCCGTCCTCCTCCAAGACGCCGTCCAGCTCCTCAGTACCCATCACCAGAGCACTCGCATCCTGACGCTCCTGGACCGGGCCATCGAGGCCCACACCCGCCAGGGCCAATGGCCAGACGCCCTCCGGCTGGTCGATCAGATCCTGGCGATCGACCCGGATTCTTACGAGTACCTGGAAAAGCGGGACTACATCCTGAAGCACATGGGCGGTACCCCGACCGAGCCGGTCCGCCGACCCGAGAGTCCGCCGCCGGCCGTCGAGGTGCCCCTCAGCCCGGCGCTCTCACCGGAAGTCGCATCCCTGGAGTCGCCCGAAGACGAAAGTGACATTCAGGACTACATTCAGGAACAATTGACCGAGGCGGACGTCTTCTATCGGTACGGAATGGTCGAGAAGGCGCTCCAGAAGCTGACGGCCGTCCTCCGGCAGTATCCCCTGGCCCGTTCGGCTGAGCGGGTCTACCAGCGATGCGTTCAATTCCTGACCAGCGAGGAGCGCCGTCCCGAGGCCCTCGAAGTCCTCCTGAAGTACGCCGAGTTCCTTCACTACCACAAGCGCTTCGAGGACCTTCAACGAGTCATCGAAGAAGTCCGGGCGATCCAACCGGACCACCCCCAAATCCAGGTCTGGCTGGAAAAGACGACGCAGGCCGTCGCCCCCGAGGAGTCCGAGTACCTGGACATCTCGGCCGAGATCTCCGAGCTCATCTCGGCCGACCTCCAGTCTTACATGACTCAAGACCAAGACGAGCTCCAGAGCGTACTCTCCGAAGTCGCCTTCTACGTCGACCAGGGCCTCTATGCGGCCGCCCACGAGCTGATCGTCAAGAGCCTGCGTCGATGGCCCAACCACCTGGAGCTGGAAGCTTGGCTCCAGAAGGTCACCGAACGGATGACCGCCGCACCGGGGGTCCCGGCCGAGGCGGCGGAAGCCGAGGAAATCGAGATCCAAGTCGAGTTGGAAGAAGCCCCTCTTCCTGAACCCGAGGCCCCCGTGTCGGCCCCGGCCCTGACGCAGGAACTCCCGCCGGCCCTCTCGCCGGAGTTCATCGAAAGCCTTCTCCAGCCCCTGGAGGCGCCGGCGAGTGCCCCGGCCGAACCGGCGACGCCGGAAGAACAGCCCGAGGCCGGTGTCCCGGCGTGGACGTCCGAGCCGACGCCCGAAGGGGAGGCGACGGTCGAGCCGCCTTCGGAGACGCCGACCGTCCACCCGGAAGAGCTGTCCGCCCCGCCGGCTTCGACCCCGGCCCGACCCATCCCGGTCTACGTGGACGAAGAGCTGGGCCTCGAGTTTGAAGACCTCTCCGCTGACTGGGAGGGAGACCTCTTGAAGACCGAAGCCGTCCTGGATACGGCCTCGGAAGAGTCCTGGCGGGTCACCCTGGACCAGTTCCGCCGGAAGGTCGAGGAAGTCGTCCCCGAGGAGGACGCCTCGACCCACTATCATCTGGGCGTGGCCTACATGCAGATGGACCTCATCGAGGAGGCCATCGCCGAATTCCAGAAGGCGGCCCGGCATCGGGACTACGCCATTCAGGCGCACATCCAACTGGCCGAGTGCTTTGCCCGCAAGGGCCTCCCCGAGGCGGCCCTGCGGAGCTTGCAACGGGTCCTGGAGATGGGCGGCGGGGCCGAAGAGGTCTTGCAAGAAGTGAAGTACATGATGGCGATGCTGTATGAGCAAATGGGTGAATTGGACCGGGCGTATGACCTTTACATCGAGGTCTACTCCATCGACACCCGCTATCGGGACGTGACGGAGCGGATTCAGCAGTTAGAGGTCTTGCGCCGCCAGAAGCCCAGCTGACCGCCGCGGGGTCGGGTGGAAGGCATCGGGTCTTGGGCGTCGGGTGTTTAGAGGCTGGATGGACACCGAACACCCGACACCCAATCCCCAGGGTGCCCAGCCCCTATCGATGGCCGTCAGCGTCCTGACCCTCATCGTCGTCGCTCTGCTGTTCGTGGCCTCCGTCCTGGACTGGTGGCTTCGGGGCCACTGGTCCCACTGGCGTCGTCTGCGCCGGTCTTTCTGGGTCACCTTCCTGGTCAGTTGCGCATTGTATATTTACGGCCAGGCCGTGGCATGGCCGGTCCTGGACCGATGGCTCCGCCTGGCGTGGCTGGCGGCCCTGAGCTGGCTGGTCCTGCGCCTCCTGGACACGGTCGTCTTTGAGTTGATCCTTCGGGGGGCCCGAGTGCCCTCCCTCCTGCGAGAGATTCTCATCGGTCTCCTCTTCGCCTTCGGCCTCGTCCTGTCGATCCAATGGCTCTTTCGAGTTCAGGTCGCCCCCCTCTTGGCCACGTCGGCCGTCCTGTCGATCATCGTGGGCTTGGCCCTGCAGGAGACGCTGTCAAATCTGTTTGCCGGCATCAGCTTGAACCTGGAGGGGGCCTTCGCCTTAGGGGACTGGGTGAAGGTCCAGGACCATATCGGCCAGGTCCGGGAGATCAACTGGCGGTCGGTCCACCTGGTCACCCGGACGGGGGAGACGGTCGTATACCCGAACGCCGCCATCGCCCGGGAGGTCATCGTCAACTATTCCCGGCCGTCGGGGCGGCCCCGGATTCACAAGACGACCATCGGCCTGCCCTACGAGGTCCCCCCGGAGCACGTCACGCGGGCCCTCTTGGAGGCTTTAGCAGACCTCAACGTCCGCCGGGACCCACCGCCGGAGGTCCGCGTCGTCGACTTTGCCGCGTACAGTATCATCTACGAGATTCGCTATGCCTACGACGATTTCGGTGTCTTGGACAAGCTGGAGGCCGACCTGCGGTACAACCTGTGGTACACCCTCCGGCGGCAGGGCATCGAGATCCCCTATCCCATCCAGGTCGAGTATCATCGGCGGGAGGCCAAGGAACCGCTGGTCACCCTTCCGCGGCTGACGAGCTTTCTCGAGAGTCATCCCCTCTTTCAGGGTCTGTCTTACGAAGTCCTGCAGAAGATAGCCCAAGAAGTCCGGTGTCTGCCCTACGCCCGCCACCAAGTCATCTTCCATCAGGGCGACCCGCCGGACGGGATGTACATCGTCCTGGACGGCCAGGTCGGTATCTGGGTCCGCCGCCACAAGCAGGAGCACCGCATCGCCCTGCTGGGGCCCGGCGACGTCTTTGGCGAAATCGCCCTCATCCGACAGGACGTCCGGACCGGCACGGCCCGGGCCGTCCAGGACGCCTGGGTCATCCGGCTCCCCCTCGAGACCGTCCGGCAGTGGATGGAGACTTACCCGGCCCTGCGGGACAACATCATGCAGTTGTTTGAATCCCGCATGGAGGCCCTGGAGGCCTTCCTGACGGACGAGACCCAGGAGATGAAGGGCCAACCCCCCGAGAAGGTCCGCCAGGTCTTGATCCGACGTCTGAAGAGCCTGCTGGGGTTCCCTACGGGACGGGAGACGTGATATACTGAGAGGCATGGGGCATGCGGGATACCAGAGCGGTTCGGGAGGTGAGAAGTGCGATGGGAAGCGGAAAGGGCACCTCCACGAAAGCACGATGTTTCAAGCATTCGGCAGTTGGGCAGGTCGGCAGATGGGCAGATGGGCATTTGGCAGATGGGCAGTTGGGCAGGTCGGCAGGTGGGCAGGTCGAGAGACGGGCGTCGATCCCCGGAACACCGGCCGTCATGCCGGGGGCTTCCGGAGAGAGCCCGCCGTCCTGCGGGCGTCATCTTCATGAACCGCCCGTCCTGGCCGGGTCATCCGGAGGAAGCTTGAAACATCGAGATGGCCGGGCCATCGTTTTCCCGGATGGGAGTAGCGTCTCTCCCAACCGAACAGCTCTGATAAGAAATGCGGAACGGCGATTCAAGCCCCGCTCGGTAGAGCTGGGTCCCGAGATAGACCACGGACTCCAGACCACCGACCCCTCGCCATTCGCTGTTCCAAAGGGACGGCGGGATGTCGTGACGAGGTCCGGCCATGAGTGACTCCTTATCATGTCGTCACGGCACCACGTCCTTACGTCGTCACGACACCATCCAGTGGAGGGATCCGCCATGGCCGAACCCCTGGTGAGGTACACGAAACAGGACGGCATTGCCGTCCTGGAGTTGAACAACCCGCCGGCCAACTGCTACACCTATGAATTGATGCGGGAACTGGACGAGGCGATCCTCGACGCCCGCATGGACGAGAATGTGCACGTCCTCGTCCTGCGGGGGGCCGGCGACAAGTTCTTTTGCGCCGGGGCCGACATCCAGATGCTGGCCCGCGTGTCGCCCCAGTACAAGTACTACTTCTGTCTCCATGCGAACGAGACCCTGAACCGCTTGGAACACACGCCGAAACTCGTCATCGCCGCCTTGAACGGACACACGGTCGGCGGCGGCCTCGAGGTCGCCCTGGCCTGCGACATTCGCATCGCCCGCCGCGGGGCCGGCAAGATCGGCCTCCCCGAGATCACGCTCGGCGTCCTGCCGGGGACGGGCGGGACCCAGCGGTTGACCCGGCTCCTCGGCAAGGGCCGGGCGATGGAGCTGATGGTCACCGGCCGGCTGATGGAGTTTGAGGAGGCCCTCGAGATCGGCCTGATCCACCACATCTTCGAGTCCGACGGCTTCATGGACCGGGTCCTCGAGTACGCTCGCCAGTTCCTGCCGCCCCACAAGGCGGCCTTTGCCGTCGGCCGCATCAAGCGGGCCGTCCAGGTCGCCGACGAGACGTCCTTCATCGGGGGTCTCTGCGTCGAACGGGAGCTTCAACAGCAGTTGTTCCTGAGTCACGATGGCCGAGAGGGCCTGACGGCCTGGGTCGAGAAACGGACGCCGAAATTCACGGGCACCTGAGTGTTCGGGAGGTATCCCGAGACCTGGGGCAAAAAGCCCAGGGCGCTTCACTCTGAGACCGAGGGAGGCCGGATTATGACGGAGCCCAGGGTCACGTTGCCATCCGGGCGGCTGTTCATCGGCGGCGAGTTCTGTGAGAGCCTGTCGGGTCGGACGTTCCCGACCGTCAACCCGGCGACCGAGGAGGTCATCACCGAGGTCGCCCTGGCCGACGAGGCCGACGTCGACCGGGCCGTCCGGGCGGCCCGGCAGGCCTTCGAGGAGGGGCCCTGGTCCCGGATGACGCCCTACGAGCGAAGTCGTCTCCTGTGGCGGATCGGCGACCTCGTGTGGGCCCACCGGGAAGAGCTGGCCTACATCGAGAGCCTCGACTCGGGCAAGCCCATCCGGGACGCCCGGAACGTGGACGTCCCGATGGTCGCCGAGCTGTTTCACTACTACGCCGGCTGGGTCACCAAAATCCACGGCGAGACGGTCCCGACCAAGTGGCCGGCCTTCTGCTACACCCTCCGGGAGCCCCTCGGCGTCTGTGCGGCCATCACGCCCTGGAACTTCCCGCTCCTGCTGGCCGTCTGGAAGATCGCCCCGGCCTTGGCCTGCGGGAACACGGTCGTCCACAAGCCGTCCGAGACGACGCCCCTGAGCATCCTGAAGCTGGCCGAAATCTTCCAGGAGGCCGACGCCCCGCCGGGTATCTTCAACGTCGTGACGGGTCCCGGCGCCGTCACGGGGGCCGCCCTCGTCCGCCACCCCGGCGTCGATAAGATCGCCTTCACGGGGAGCACCGAGACGGGCAAGTGGGTCATGCGGGAGGCGGCCGCCACGCTCAAGCGGGTCACCCTCGAACTCGGCGGGAAGTCGCCCAACATCGTCTTCGCCGACGCCGACCTGGAGGCCGCCGTCCGGGGGGCCTACATCGGTATCTTCTACAACCAGGGCGAGGTCTGCGCCGCCGGGTCCCGCCTGATCGTCGATGCGGATGTCCACGACCGGCTTCTGGAACGGCTCGTCGAGCGCACCCAGAAGCTCCGTCCCGGCGACCCCCTCGACCCGAACACCCGGATGGGCCCCCTGGCCAACAAGGCCCAGCTGGAAAAGGTCGAATCCTACGTCCGGAAGGCCCTCGAGGAGGGCGACCGGCTCGTCATCGGCGGCCGGCGGCCTCCCTTCGAGCGGGGCTACTTCTTCGAGCCGACGATCTTCGACTCGGTCGACCCGGCCCACACGATCGCCCAGGAGGAGATCTTCGGCCCCGTCCTGGCCGTCATCCCCTGCCGGGACGAAGAAGAGATGATCCGGGTCGCCAATCAGACGATTTACGGCCTGGCGGCGGCCGTATGGACCCGGGACGTCAAGAAAGCCCACCGTGTGGCCCGCGCCCTGAAGGCCGGGACCGTGTGGGTCAACACGTACAACCTGTACGACGTATCGATGCCCTTCGGGGGCTACAAACACAGCGGCTTCGGCCGGGAGTTGGGCATGCACGCCCTCGAGATGTACACCCAGGTCAAGAGTGTCTGGGTGGACCTCTCATAGAAGGGGGTGCGGGACACGAGACCCAGGATGCGGTTCGCCATTCGCTATTCGCCATTCGCCGTTCGCCATTTGCCATTTGCCATTCTCGTGGGGCTCTTCTTGGGGGCCTGGGCCATCCTCGGGATGACGCTGGCTTTTGCCCAAGAGGCGACCGCTTCGGACCCGGTCCGGGAGAGCTACGTCGCCTACATGCAGGCCCGGATGGCCGACCTGGCCGGCGACCTGGACGGGGCCGAGCGTCTGTACCGGCAGGCCCTCGAACATGCGACGGCCCCGGGCTACGTGTACTATGAGCTTGGCTCCGTCTACCGCCGAAAGGGCCGCTGGCAAGAAGCCGCCCAGGCGTACGAGAGCGCCGTGAGTCTCCAGGCCGACCTGTGGCCGGCCTGGCGGGAGCTCGGCGAGGTCCTCGAGTTCTTGAGCCTGACCAATGGCGACGAGGGCCTCCAGGCCCGGGCCGTGGCGGCCTATCAGAAGTACCTGGAATTCGACCCGGACCCCCGGGTCGCCCATCGGGTCCTGTACCTGCTGATTCGAACTCAGCAGTACGAGGCGGCCATTCAGCTCGGCGAGAAGCTCCTCACGCGGGTCAGCCCCGACACGCCCCAGGTCCTCCTCCCCTTGTTCGAGGCTTACATGAAGGCCAACCACCCGGACCGGGCGGAGGCCATCATCCGCCGTTATATCGCCGCCCATCCCGAGGACCCGGACGGCTACCGGGCTTACGCCCTTCTGCTTCTCCAGCAGGGCCGCCGGACCGAGGCCCAACAGGCCCTGCGGGACGCCTTGGCCCGCGCCCCGGACGACTTCGACCTGCTCCAGACAGCCGTCCAAACCTTACAAGAACAGCGCCTCTTCGAGGCCGCCCTCCAGGCCGTGGACGCCTACCTGGACCGCCATCCGGATGAGTCGTCGGCCTGGCTCCTGAAAGTCCAGGTCCTCGCCCGCCAGAAGGGCCCCTCCCCGGCCCTGCAGTTTCTGGACGAGCACGCCGACCGCATCGGCCGTTCGCCCGAGGTCCAAATCCGGCGGCTCCTTCTGCTCGCCCGCGCGTGGCGGTGGTCCGAGGTCCGTCAAGATGCCGACCGCATCCTGCAAGACCTGGCCCAGGCTTCTGACTTGCCCCCGGCCGACCGACGGCGCTACCAGCGGGCCGTCTGGGTCCTCAAGGCCCAGGCCGCCATGAGCCTGCAGGACTACGAGACGGCTCTCCAGGCTTACACGGAAGCCTATGCCCTGGACCCTCAGCCGGAGGTCCTGGAAGAGCAGATCCGGGCCGCCGTCCTGGCCCGTCAGTATGAGAAGGTCCCCGACATGCTGAATGCGGCCCGGACCCGGTTCCCCCGGGAGGCCGCCCGCTGGACCCGTACGGAGGCCCTGCTCCTGGAAGCCCGGGGTCAAACCTCGGAGGCGGAAAAGCTCTATCAGCGACTCCTCGAGCTGGACTCCGACGAGTGGACGACCCTCGTCGCCTTCTACCAGCGGACCCGTCAGTTCAAGAAGGCCGAAAAGATCGTCCGGGACCGTCTCCGGCAGAATCCCCAGGACGTGGAAACGCTCTTTACATGGGCCAATCTCCTCGAGCGGATGAACCGGGTCGACGACGCGGCGGCCGCTTTCCAGCAGGTCCTCCGGCAGAACCCGTATCACGCCGCCGCCCTCAACAACCTGGGCTACATGTGGGCCGACCGGAACATGCGCCTCTCCGAGGCCTTCACCTACATCCAGAAGGCCCTGGAGGTCGAGCCCGAAAGCCCGGCCTACCTGGACAGCCTGGCCTGGGTCCATTATCGCATGGGCGACTACGCCCAGGCCTGGGCCGTCATGCAGGACGTCCTCCGGCGGGACCTCCTCGACCCCGTCGTCTTCGACCACGCCGGCGACATCTGCATGGCCCTGGGGAAGACCGACGAGGCCGTCGCCTTCTGGCAAAAGGCCCTCGACGTCGCCCGACGGCTCCTCCAGCCGCCCCTGGAATTTCAGCCCGAGCGCGTCCGCCAGAAGCTCCGCCGGGCTTGCCCGACGTGCCGGGGCCCGGAGTAAATAGCCGGGGTCCCAGAGGCCGTTGGGGTCAAAGGCAGAGGGTCGGGACCGAAATTCTGACATCCGACGCGGGACCCGGACCCTTCGTGGGGAGAGGGTGGGTATGCTGGATGAAGGGGAATTCCAACGCTGGATGCGGCAGGCTGAGCATACCTTAGAGTCCGCCGAGCGGGACCGTTCCGAGAGGGACTACGCATGGGCTTGCTTTAAGGCCGAGCAAGCGGCTCAATGCGCCTTAAAAGCTCTTCTGATCAGTATCGGCCAAGTCGCCCACGGACACTCTCTGAGACGCTTGATCCGACAGGTCGAGGCATCGGGCTTCTCGGTCCCGTCCAGCGTCGTAACCGCGGCCGAGGGCCTGGAACGCCACTATATTCCATCCCGCTACCCGGACGCCTATCCCGAGGGGAGCCCTTTCGAGTTTTATCACGATGAGCAGGCTCAAGAAGCCCTCCGGTGGGCCGACCATATCATCGACTTCGTGTGGGAGGCGTTTCGCAGTGTCCAGCGTGCTTCAACGTCGTAAGGCTCAGCAGGCCGAGCTCATCGCCCTGGGCCGGCAGTTCGCCGAACGGGCGAAGGCGGCGCTCGGAGCGGTCACGGTCTGGGTCTACGGGTCCGTCGCCCGGGGCGACTTCAACGTATGGAGCGACGTGGACGTCTTGCTGGTCGCCGCCCGTCTCCCGGAAGACCCCCTGGAGCGGTTTCGCCTCCTGATCCACTTGGCACCCCCGGGCGTGGAACCCAAGGGGTATACGGAGGCAGAGTTTCGCAGGTTCTTACAGCAACGAAAAGCTCAGGTCCTGGCCATGCTTCGTCCCCGTATCCTCCTCGTCGACGACCTCCACCTGGAGGCCCAGCTTTCGAAGGCAATGGACGCCCGGCCATGAACGACGTCCTTTGGCCCGGCCAAGAACTCGCCGACCGGCTGATCGAGCACTTTGAGGCGTACACGGAAGACCCGGCCCTCTGGGCCGACCTGTGGCTGACGGTCTTTCGCTATCAAGTCGAGTACAACCCCGTCTACCGGCGGTATGTCCGGCGGCTCGGTGTCGAACTGACACAGGTCCGCGACTGGCGGTACGTCCCCTTCGTCCCCGTCACGCTGTTTAAGACCCACTGGGTCGGGGCCTTCCCCCGAGAGCACGCCCGGGCCGTCTTCTACAGTAGCGGGACCCAGCGGGGCCCCGCCGGTCGGTCCGTCCACCCCTTCTTCCGACTCGAACTCTACCGGTCTGCCGCCCTGAGCCACTTCCGACGGTGGGTTCTGCCCGACCGGGACCGGGTCCGAATGCTCCTCCTCGGCCCCTCGACCCGTCACCGGCCCGAGTCGTCCCTCGGCCAGATGCTGGACTGGCTCATGGAAGCCTTCGGGACGCCGGGGAGTCTGCATGCCTGGACGGCCGACGGCCCCGACTTCGAGGGCGCGAGCCGGTGGCTGGCCGATGCCGACGCTTCGCCGGAACCCGTCCTCATCTTCGGGACGGCCATCGCCCTCTACGAATGGCTCCTCTGGATGGAAACGCGGGGCGTCCGCCCGAGGCCCCTCCCGCCGGGAAGCCGCCTCGTCGAGACGGGCGGCTTCAAGGGCCGTCGGGTCGCCGTCACGAAAGAGGAACTCTATACCCGCCTGAGCCAGACCTTCGGACTCCCCGAGGCCTTCATCGTCGCCGAGTACGGGATGACCGAGCTGGGAAGCCAGTTCTACGACGTCACCGTCCGGGCCGCCCTGGAGGGACGCCCGGCTTCCCGCCGTCTCGTCGGGCCTCCGTGGGTCCACGTCGCCGTGTGGGACCCCGAGACAGGACGGCCCGTCGAGCCCCCGGCGACGGGGCCCCTCGCCTTCATCGACCCGGCCAACCTCGATTCCATCGCCTTCATCGTCACCGAAGACGTAGGTTGCGTCGACGCCGAGGGTCTGACCCTCGAGGGCCGCCTCCCCGAGGCCGAACCCCGCGGCTGTAGCCTCCTGGCATAGCAGAGCCGTTCGGTTGGTGAAAACCCGCATGGATTCGGCTTTTTCGACCCTCCGGGGAGAATAGCTTTTCAAGCAAAGGGCAGTTCGGCAGGTGGGCAGTTCGGAAATTCGGGAATTCGGCAGTCCGGGAATCCGGGAAGGCTGTTCGGCGGCCGACGTAGAAGTAGAAGGCAAAGAGCATCCATCGTTCCAAGTCCCCCGTCTTCCTGAAGCTTTTCTGACTTTTCGCCCCCTCCTGTCGCCGACCGCCGGCGCCAGCCTTCAGGCCTCACTCCCGTCCCGGCCGACCCCTCATGCCCGAGTTCCCAAACTCCCGAATTCCCGAATTGCCGGATTCCCGAATCCCCGAACTCCCGACCGGCCCATCGGTCTAAGGCCATGGCTCGTCACTTCGTCACTTTGAAAAACCGTACTTCCCAGGCGTTGGGAAAGGTGGTTCCGACGCCATTCTCACGAACCGAACAGCTCTGATAAATCCGACCATAGACCACAGACCATAGACCTGCTTGGGCCCAGGGGTCTATGGTCCATGGTCTATAGTCTGTGGTCTATATCAGCAATGGCTTCACTGCAGGAGGCCCCGGTGGAGCCACAGGTAGAGGCCGACGAACTCGCCGACGATCGTCACGACCATCGCCGCATAGAGGATGCCAGTCGCCGATTGGGTCGAGCGGATCTTGGCCGTCCGGTAGACCATCCAGGCCAGGACCAGCGACAGCAGGAGGCTGAAACCCCACCGCTGGAGCAGAAAGACGGCGTCGAGACTCCAGCCGGCCAGGAGGTCCCGGTAGCGGCCCCAGTCGTGAAAGGTCCAGCCGACGGCCCAGGCCAGACGGGCCAGGGCGATCCCCAAATAAGCCAAGCTCATCTGCTCCAAGGCCCGGATGCTCAAGCCCGGATTCACCAGGTACCAGTGGCCGACGACCATCGCCGTACTGACGGAGCCCATCAGGAGGGCCGTCAGGAGGAGCGTCCCGCCGGCGGCGAGACCCGGCGGCCCGCCCGCGGCGTTCGGCAGGTGAGGCACGGCGGCCGCCCACCACCCCAGGGCCGTCAGGGGGACCAGCCACCACGTGACCTGCGCCCAGCGGGTCGGCAAGAGCCACGCCGTCCCGCCCCAGACGAGTGTCAGGATGAGCCACGCCCAATGCGCCACCCACAAGCTTGGGGCGATGGTCCGGGCCTGCGGGGGCAGGCCGGCCGTCCCGAGGAGGACAAGACCCGCCACGCATAGGCTGATAAGGACGAACAGGCCGACGCCCGTCTGGCGGACGCGAAGTAGGCTCAGGCTCAAGACGGTACCCAATGACAGGCCCATCAACCCCACATAGAAGACCGAGACCATAGCTTGTCCATCCGGTGGCGGGCGTTCGGTGCAGGCCCCATACCCCACACCTTGCTTCTATCCCCGTCGGGGAGGCAAACGATTATAATAGGGTTCCGGAGGTTTCGTATGGCCGATCGAATCAAGCCCTCGGAGCCGGCGGACCCGGTGGCCGCAGACACGGACTGGACGGCCGTCGAGGACCTGTGGGGGCCGATTTCCTCGGCCCTTCAGGAGACGAGTCCGCCCGT
This sequence comes from bacterium HR11, assembly GCA_002898535.1. Classification (NCBI taxonomy): domain Bacteria; species bacterium HR11. The sequence goes on along the minus strand of BEHN01000003.1, from coordinate 176,772 downwards.
CTCCTCGGTCATCCCGCCGGGCGTCCGGGTCTGGCGGGTCAGCGAGCTGGCCCGCCAGATCGACGACCTCCTGCGGGGCCAGTTTCCGGCCGTGTGGGTCCGGGGCGAGGTCTCGAACCGGCGCATTTACAACGACTGGGTCTTCTTTACCATCAAGGACGAGCAGGCGCAACTGGACGCCGTCATCTTCGACCGGGCCCGCGTGGGGATCGTCCCGGAGGACGGCCAGGTCTACGTCTTCTTCGGGACGGTCACGTTCTATTCCAGCGAAAAGCGGAGCTCTTGTAGCCTGCGGGTCCGGACGGTCGTCCCCGAGGGCGCCGGCCTGCTCCACGCCCGGTACCTTCAGCTCAAGGAGAAGCTGAGCGCCGAGGGCCTGCTGGACGAAGGGCGCAAGCGGCCCCTGGCGGGCTGGGTCGATACGGTCGGCGTCGTGACGTCCGTCGACGGGGCGGCCGTGCGGGACATCTTGAAGACTCTGCACGACCAGGGTCGCACGGGCCTCGTCCTGGAGGGCATCCCGCCGGCGTGTCTGACGACGCTTGCCGACTTCATCCGGTCGGAGCGTCTGGAAGAGGGCGAGACCTATCTGCGGGTCGTCCTGTATCATGCGCAGGTCCAGGGGGACGCCGCCCCGCCCCAGCTCGTCCAGGGCCTCCAGACGCTGGGCCGACGGCCCGACGTCCAGGTCATCATCGTGGGCCGGGGCGGGGGCTCCGTCGAGGACCTCTGGGCCTTCAACGACGAGACGCTCGCCCGGACGATTCGCGACGTGTCCGAGACGATGGGCAAGGTCGTCATCTCGGCCGTCGGCCACGAGAAGGACGAGACGATCAGCGACCTGGTCGCCGACGTGCGGGCCTCGACGCCGACCCAGGCGGCCCAACGGGTCCTGCAGGCCCGACGGGCCCTGATCGAGGAATGGCGGCTCTGGTCCCATCGGCTGGACCAGGCCGCCCGGACGGCGCTCCTGGCCAAGGAGCGCGCCTATGCGCCCTGGTCCGCCGTCAGCGGTCGGTGGCCCGTCTCCGTAGAACGGTGGGTCGACCGCCGGACGGCCGAGCTGGCCGACCTCACGATCGCGATGGTCGAACGGTGCCGCCAGGTCCTCGGGCAGGCCGAGGCGGCTTTGCGGGACCTCAGGGGGCGGATGGAGCCGGGGCGCTTGTACCGGCTCTACACGGAACGGATGGTGGACGTGCAACGCCTTCGCGAACGACTCGAGTCCAGCGCCCGGGGCGCCTGGCAGGCCTGGGCGCGCGCCCTGGACGCCGTCCGGGAACGCCTGTCCATCCGCCTCCTGGAGAGGAGTTACGAGGAACGCCGACGGGCCTGGGCCGACCTGACGGACCGGTGCGACCGGGCCGCCGAGCGGGGGTGGACCGACGGCTGGCAAGTGTGGGACCATTACCGGACCCGCCTCCTCCAGGCCGGACCCGAAGCCGTCCTGGCCCGGGGCTACAGCATCTGCCTGACGGAGGACGGCCAGGTCGTGCGGGGCGTCGACCAGCTTCAGGTCGGGGCCTCCGTGCGGGTCCGCCTGCATCGAGGCCGGTTGACGGCCACGGTCACGGACTTGACGGAGTAGGGACCCAGACGACAGACCCCATCCAGGAGAGGAGACATGGAGGGGCTGACCTTTGAGACGGCCTTAGAACGCCTGCGCCAGATCGTCCAGCAGTTAGAGAGTGGGAACCTTCCCCTGGAGCAACTCCTGGAACTTTATGAAGAGGGAAAGCGGCTGTCGGAATTTTGTGAACAGAAGCTTCAGGAGGCCCGGCGACGGATCGAGCGCCTGCAGGCGACGTCCCCCACGAGCGGAGAATCCGAAGGATGAAACGGTCACCCCAGACCACGGGCTATGGGCCCCGGACCCCCCCGAACAAACCGGATGGCCTCGTTTTGAGTCTCCCGGGACAGGTCTGGGGCCTGTAGTCTACGGTCCGGGGTCTTCCGGTGAGGTCAAACGATGAGCGCCGTGAGTCTTGGACCCGTGCCTCAGTGGATCGGCGGGGTCTTCACGGAGCGTGGGGTCACGTGGCTGGTCCTGCCGGCCGAGAAGCGGCTCGAGCAGACGATCGCCCAGCACTTTCGGAGCTACCCCTTAGAGCGCTGGCCCCTGTATCCCGCCTGCGGCCGGGAGACGATCGCCGGGGGCCATCTCATTGCGGCCCGGTGGCCCGGCCTGCGGGTGGCCTTCATGTGGATCCCGCCGGACGTCGATGTGCCGCCGACCTGCTGGACGCCCCTCCTGGCCTGGCTCGTCCGGTGGCAGGAAGACCTCCAGACGCCCCGGGGCGTGCCCTCGGGCGAGACCTTGTCCGTGCTCCTGGAGCTGGCCCAGGCCATCCTGAAGATGGAGGACTTCCAGCAGGTCCTGTTCTCGATCACCCAAAAGGCGACGGAGCTCCTGCAGGCCGAGCGGGCCAGCCTGTTTCTGGTGAACAAGGAAGAGAACGCCATGGACACCTTCCTGTCGGTCCGGCGGGACGCCCGGGGTCAGGTCATCTTAGACACGTGGACCCACATCTCGGTCCCCCGGGGTCGGGGCATCGTCTGGCGGAGCGTCCTGGACGGGAAGCTCCTCATCGTCGACGACGTCCGTTCGCACCCGGACTTTTACGCCGAGGCCGACGCTCAGACGGGCTACCAGACCCGCTCCCTCCTCTGTATCCCCCTGGTCGTCCGGGAGGACGAGCGGGCCGACCGGCCGATCGGGGCCCTCGAGCTGATCAACAAGCTCGAGGGCACCTTTGACGCCCACGACCGGGAGACGGCCACGCTGTTTGCCGCCATGGCGGCCCCCATGGTCCGCCTGGCCCAGGCGTATCAAGAGCTGGAAGAATCCCGCCGCCAGCTCGAGATGATGAACCAGTTCCTGCAGGCCCAGGTCCAGGCCAGTGACGCCGAGCTCCAGAAGCTCCGGATCCAGCTCGAATGGCAAAAGAAGGACCCGACGTATCGGGCCCGGTATCACCGCCTGATCGGCCACAGCCCGGCGATGCAACGGATCTACGAGACGATCGAGCTCATCAAGGACACGGACCTGCCGGTCCTGATCACGGGCGAGAGCGGGACGGGCAAGGAGCTCGTCGCCCGTTCGATCCACGAGGCCTCCCGCCGGGCCGGCCAACGATTCGTCGCCATCAACTGCGCCGCCATCCCGGAGACCCTGATGGAGCGGGAGCTCTTCGGGGCCGAGCGGGGCGCCTTCACGGGGGCGTACCAGACGACCCAAGGCCTCATCGAAGCCGCCGACGGGGGAACGCTGTTCCTCGACGAAATCGGGGAGATGCCCCTGGCGCTCCAGGCCAAGCTCCTACGGGCCATCGAAACCGGCGAGGTCCGGCGCCTGGGGGCCACGCAGTCGGTGCGGGTCGACGTCCGGGTCCTGGCCGCCACGAACCGGAAACTGGAGCAGTACGTTCAGGAGGGCCGCTTCCGGGAAGACCTCTACTACCGGCTGAACGTGTTCCGGATCGACCTGCCGCCGCTTCGAGACCGGAAGGAAGACATCCCCCTGCTGGTCGACTACTTTCTGCGGCAGGTCATGGAGGCCCTCCATCTCCCGGAGGTCTACGTAGACCCCCAGGTCATTCAAATCTTCATGGCCTATGCCTGGCCCGGCAACGTCCGCCAGCTCGAAAACGAGGTCCGCCGGATGGCGACCCTCGGCCACGGCCGCCTGACGGTCGACCTCGTCTCGCCCGACATCCTGCGGGGCATCGAGCAGGCCCCCTGGATTCGGTCGCCGGCCGTCGGGGACGTCTCGGCGGCCTTCAGCGACCAGGACCTGAACCTGGAACGCCTCGAGGCCTGGGCCATCCGGGAAGCCCTCCGCCGCGTCCGGGGCAATAAGGCCCGGGCCGCTCGCCTGCTGGGGATTTCCCGTCGTACGCTCTACGATAAGATGGCCCGGTACGGCATCGTTCCCTCCGAGTCGGCCGAGCTCCCGTGACGACGGTCATGCGGTGGGGACGGCTGGGACCTTGGGCGTGGGTCGCCGTCGGGGTCGTGGTCCTGCCAGCCGGAGCTTCGGCCGATGAGGCCCTCTGCCGACGGCTGGTCGATGCAGTCCCGCCCTGCGCCGTTCAGGCCCTGAATCTCTTCTACCGGATGCGGTTCGCCGAGCTATGGCCGGCCCTGGCGGCCTGCGAGCAGGCCTATCCGGACAATCCCTATCCCTTTTTCGTCGATGCCCTCGTCGCCGTCCGATGGAACGATTACATCTACCCCGTCCCGACGGCCGAGATCGAGCGTCGCCTCCAGGTCCTGCGGCAGAAAGTCCGGCTCATGGAGCGCTCGGGGGCCGACGTCGGGGCCGCCGCCCTGGCGCGGGCCAGCTCGTACGGCCTGGAAAGCCTGTGGCTGGCGATCCAGGGCGATGACTTTAAGGCGGGTCGGGCCGGCGGGCGCATGTATCACGAGCTGGGCGTCCTCCGGGACCTGGGGGCCGACTGTCCGTGGATGGACTACTTATATGGGAATTACGACTACTTTGCCGGCACGGTCCCCCGGCTCATCCGGGTATTGGGTTCGATCCTGGGGATTCCGCCGGGCGACCGGGCCCGGGGCCTGCGCCGACTCCAGCGGGCGGCGACGACGCCGTCGGTCGTCCAGTGGGAAGCCGTCCGCACCCTGGTGTACATTTACCTGTTCTATGAACACGACTACGACCGGGCCCTCGAGTGGGGCCGACGGCTGATCGCCGTCTATCCGGAGAATCTGACCCACCGGCTATTTCTCCTGCGGGCGGCCGTCCACGGCGAGCGGTGGGCCGAGGCCGATGCTATCTGGCAGGACTGGGTCGCCTGGGCCATCGTCCGGGGGGCCGAGCTTCCCGAAATTACGTGGACGGAGGCCGTCTACTGGCGGGCCCGCTGGTACATGCATACGGGTCAATGGGAAGCGGCGGAACAGTGGCTCCGCTACCTCTCGGCCATGCCCCGGGCCCGGCCCCCCTGGCTCGACGCCTGGGTCCGCCTCAGCCTGGCCCAGGTCCTCGACACCCGGGGCGCGACGGCGGAAGCGGAACGCATTTACCGGGAACTCCTTCGGGGACCCGACGTGCGGGACTTCCACCGGCTGATCCGGCGGCGGCTCCGGAGCGGCTGGCGGATTCCCCTGGAGTGGACCAATTACTGATCGGGAATCCGGGAATTCGGCAGTAGGCAGATGGGCAGTCGGCAGATGGTGAAGGGAGTAGTCCCTGATTGTTGCTCCCTATCTGCCTATCTGCCCATTTGCCCATCTGCCCACCTATCTGCCGACTGCCCATCTGCCTACTGCCGAACTGCCGAGTTCCTGACTTGCCAAGGAAAGTGCGATGCGGTGGCCGATGACGTGGGGTCGGCCGGAAGCCGAGCGGGCCGAGACGGCTTTTCAAGCGCCCGTCCGGCGGAGGGCCGCCGTATGGGTCTTCTGGGGAAGCGGCTGGCACCACTCCGACCTTTGGGAGGCCCCTCGCCTGGCGGAGACCCAAGACCTTCTGGCCCGGTGGGGCGACCTCGTCGAGCGGTGGTCGGCTCAAGTCCCGCCGGACGCCGTCCTGTGGCGTCTGCCCGGGCTTTACGTCTTCTGGTGGGCACCCCATGAGGACGGCCTGACCCGGACCCTCTACCATTGGTTGGCTCTGCACAAAGGGCAGGTCCCGGCGATGCAGGGCCGGCCTCGGCTGGAATTTCGGGTCGGGGCCGCCGTCGGCGACGTCTGGTGCCTCGAAGGGCAAGGCGGTCTGGTCGAGGCCTGGGGCCCGGCGACGGAGGCGGCCGCCGGCCTGGCCCGACGGGCTCCGGTCGGGACGGTCTGGGTCGAACGGTCGTACTATGAGGCCGTTTACACCTACTTACCCGGGCGGAGCCGTCCTCCGGTGCCCGTCCCCGGCTATCGGGAGGCCCTCCCGGTCTATCAGATGGAATGGGGCCTGCCGGGCCGCTATCTCCTCCAGCCCCCGCCGTGAAGAGACGAGCGGGGCCGGGATGAAGACGGTCCACCGGCCGAATGGCCGAGTTCCCGAACTCCCGAATGGCCGAATGGTCGGATAGCCCCGATGAAGCCGGAAGTCGTCGTGACGACGCACATGAACGCCGACCTGGACGGCTTCAGCGCCATGCTGGCCGTCACGTACCTGTATCCCGAGGCCGTCCCGGTCCTGCCGGATACGTATGAGACGACGATCCGCCGGATCCTGGCGCATCCCTACTTTGAGACCCGGCCCTTCTACGCCTGGCGGGACATCGAGCTGGACGCCCTTCGGACCGTCATCGTCGTCGACGCCGGGACGCCGAGCCGGATCGGGCCCGTGTACGAGAGCCTCCGCCACCGGCCTATCCGGTGGGTCATCTACGACACGCATCCCGTCGAGGGCGAGTCGGTCGGGGACCAGCCGGGCAGTGTAGAAGTCCACACGGCGCCTTACGGGGCGACGACCACGATCCTGGTCCGGGAGATCCAGGCCCGGGGCCTCTCGGTGGGTAGCCTGGAGGCCACCCTGATGGCCCTGGGGATTTACGAGGACACCGGCTTTTTCACCTTCGTGGGCACGACGCCGGCCGACCTCGAGGCCGCCGCCTTCCTGCTGGCGCAAGGGGCCGACGTCCGCATGATCCGGGACTGGATGACCGTGGCCCTCCAGGCGGAGCAGGCCGAGGCCATCGACGAGATCCGGCAGAGCCTGGAAGTCCTGCCGGTCCGGGGCGCGACCGTGCACTTTGCGGTGATCCGCCACCGACAGTACATCGCCGACCTGGCCGTCGTCGTCCACCGTATCATGGACGAGACACCCATCGAGGTCCTGTTCGTCGCCCTCGAGACGCCTCGACACGTGTACGTGATCGGACGGTCCCGGAGCCACCGCATCGACGTCGGGGCCATCCTGGCCGAACTCGGCGGCGGCGGCCACGCCTACGCCGGGTCGGCTTCCGTCCCCCAGAAGACGGCCATCGAGGTGAAGGAGCGCCTGATCCGGGTCATCGAGGAACGCCTCCCGGCCGAGCCCCGCGCCCGGGACGTCATGGTCCGGTCCGTCCGGACGGTCTCGGCGGCGACGACCGTCGCCCAGGCGGCGGAGGTCATCAACCGGTTTCGGGTCAACGCCCTGCCGGTGGAGGCCGACGGTCAGGTCGTCGGCCTCGTCACCCGCCAGGCCCTGGACCAGGCCCGGGCGATGGGACTCGACGAACGCCCGGTTCACGAGGTCATGGCCGGTCCGCCGCCCGTCGTCCGACCCGAGGCCACGCTGGACGAAGTGGCCGAGGCGCTCCTCCGCCATCGGTCCCGCATCGTCCTGGTCGCCGAACCCGGCGGTCCGGTCCAGGGCCTCATCACCCGCATGGACCTCCTGCGGGCCCGCTACGACTGGCTTCAGCTGAGCGCCGTCCGGCTGGCCCGGCCGACCGGCCCGGCGATGAATTACTGGCGTCGTCTGGAGAAGCTATGCCCGCCGACGTGGGTCTCGTACTTCCAGGAAATCGGCGACATCGCCGAGGCCCGGGGCTGGCGGGCCTATCTCGTCGGCGGGGCCGTCCGGGACGTCGTGATGAACCAGGTGCCCCAGGACGTCGACGTCGTCGTCGAGGGTCCGGCGATCCTGCTGGCGCAGGCATGGGCCGAGCGCCACGGCGGCCGGGTCCACGCCTACGAACAGTTCGGGACGGCCGTCGTGACCCTTCCCGACGGCCTCCGGATCGACTTTGCGACGGCCCGGACGGAGACTTACGACTACCCCGGGGCCCCGCCCCGGGTCGAGGTCGGGACGCTCCTCCGACAGGACCTCTACCGGCGGGACTTCACGATCAACGCCATGGCCCTGGCCCTGAACCCCTCCGAGCGGGGCCAGCTCGTCGACCCCTTCGGGGGCTTGCGAGACGTCCACGACGGCCTCATCCGCGTGCTTCACTCCCTCAGCTTCTTTGAAGACCCGGCCCGGCTCCTGCGGGCCATCCGATTCGCGGCCCGCTACGGCTTTCGGCTCAGCCCCGAGACCCAGCATCTCTTCGAGAAAGCCCGGGACGCCGGCGTCCTCGAACGACTGCCGGGCCCCCGGAAGGGCCTGGAGCTCCGGTACCTCCTGTCCGAGCCGGCCATCCTGGAGGTCTTCCGCCGGATGACGGAGGCCCGGCTCTGGCCCCACCTGCACCCCCGATGGAACTGGCGCATGACCGACCTCGAAGAAGTCCGTCGGGCCGCCGAGGTCTTCGACTGGTGGCGCGTCACGCTCGGCCCCGAACGGCCGGACGCCTGGACGTTCTGGGCTTTCGTCGCCCTTCAGCACCTGCCGGCCGAAGACCGGCCGACGGTCATCCGCGAATTTCAGTGGCCGCAGGAGGTCTACCGCCTCGTCGTCGAGGGACGGGACCTGCTCCGGGAGTTTCAGGCCTGGTACCACCGGACGCCTTCGGCGACGCCCGGCGAGGTCGCCCGCCGGTGGCGGGACTGGCCCGTCGAGCTGGTCCTGTTCCTGATGGCCATCAGCGACGAGCCCCTCCGGAGCTACGCCCGCCGGTACCTGACCGAATGGCGGTCCCTCCGGCCCTTCCTGACCGGCGAGGACCTCCGCCGGATGGGCCTCGAACCCGGTCCCGCCTTTCGGGAAATCCTGGACCGCCTGTGGGTCGCCCAAATCGACGGCCAGGTCCAGGACCCCGACGAGGCCCGGGCCTGGGTTGCCCGGCACGTATCGGTGCGCGCCCCGGAGTGACAGTAGGACGGAGATGCCCGGCCCGGCGCCGCGGGGGGTGTCCGGCGGTTTTTTCAAGCCAAGGGCCATCCGGGAGTTCGGGGATTCGGCAGTTCGGCAGGTGGGCAGTTCGGCAGGTCGGCAGTTCGGCAGGTCGGCAGGTCGGCAGGTCGGGCATCGGGGCCTGTTGCAAAACGCACCGCCGAGGCGCAGAGGCCGAGGGTGTTTCTTTGATTTTTCTCGGCGCTCTCGGCGTCTCAGCCGTGGAATGGAGGTTTGGAAATACGCTATCGGGAGGCCCACCGGGGCGGGGATGCGGCCTGGAGGCCGGCGCCGGCGGTCGGCGACAGGAGGTGGCGAAGAGTCGGGAAAACTTCAGGGAGACGCAGGGCCTTGGAACGCTACATGCCCCTTGTCTTCTACGTCTACCACCGAACGACCTTCCCGAATTCTCGGACGGCCGGATCGCCCCCGACCCCGCTCTGACGAGCGGGGCTGGGATGAAAAGGGTCGCCGGCCCCCCGGCCGACCTGCCCACCTGCTCACCTGCCGAACTGCCGAATTCCCGAATTCCCGGATGGCCGGATCGCCCCCGACCCCGCTCTGACGAGCGGGGCTGGGATGAAAAGGGTCGCTGGCCCCCCGGCCGACCTGCCCACCTGCCGAACTGCCGAACTGCCGAATTCCCGAACTCCCGGATGGCCGGATCGCCCCGACCCCGCTCGGGCGAGCGGGGCTGGGATGAAAACCTCGGCTTGAAAAATCGTCCGCCCCCAAGGGTCGGAAAAGCCGAATCCATGCGGGTTTTCACGAACCGAACGGCTCTGTCCGATGAGCGGGGCTTGAATTCCACTCCGCCCTCTGCATTCCCCTCTTGTGGCCTGCATCCTGTATCCTTCATCCTGGGTCTACGGAGGCCCCCGGGTAAGTTCGAGTCGCCGAGGTCAGACCGTCATGGCCGTCATCCATCAGTTCACGCCGGTCCTGTCGTATGGGGACGCCATCAGCGACTCCATCCTGGAGCTTCAGTCCATCCTCCGGTCGGCCGGCCACGAGTCGGAGGTCTTCGTCGAGCAGGCCCATCCGAAGGTCGCCCACCTGTGCCATCCCTTCGTGCGGTACCGGCCGGCCCCGGACCATCTCCTGATCCTGCACTTCTCCATCGGGTCGGACATCAACGTCTTCGTGTGGCTCAGCCCGGGTCGGAAGGTCCTCGTCTACCACAACATCACGCCCCATACGTACTTCGAGCAGGTCCATCCCCTCCTGGCCGCCCAGTGCCTGTTGGGACGGTACCAGCTTCGGCTCTTTCGGGACGCCTGCGTCCTGGCCCTGGCCGACTCGGAGTTCAACCGCCGGGAGCTGGACGCCTACGGCATCGCCCCCAACGCCGTCTTTCCCATCCCCGTGCGCTTTGAAAAGTTCGACCGGGCCGACCTTCGCCGGGACCTGATGGACCTGTACCGGGACGGACGGACGAACTGGCTGTTTGTCGGACGGGTCATCCCCAACAAGCGCGTCGACGCCCTCATCCGGGCCTTCGGGGTGTACCAGCGGTATTACAATCCCCGGAGCCGCCTGATCGTCGCCGGGACGACTCAGGGCTTCGAACGCTACCGGGCGGGGCTTCTCCACCTGGCCCGGTCCTTAGGCCTTTCCGACGTCGTCCTGACGGACCACGTGACGCTGGACGAGCTGGTCACGCTCTACCGGCTGGCCGACGTGTTCGTCACCCTGAGCGAGCACGAGGGCTTCTGCGTCCCCCTCCTGGAGGCCATGCACTGCCGGGTCCCCGTCGTGGCTTACGCCGCCGGGGCCATGCCGGAGACCCTCCGGGGCGGGGGCGTCGTCCTCCAAACGCAGGACCCCTACGTCGTCGCCGAGGCCGTCCATACCTTGATGACCAACGCTCGCCTGCGGGCCCGCGTGTTGCAAAATCAGGACCGGGCGCTACAGTATTATGCCCGTTACCCCTACGCCGACATGTTTCTCCGGTACATTAACGCCGTGATATGAACGGTGGGTCCCGACGGATCGTCCAGCTCGTCCCGGCCTTTCACCGGGAAGACGCCATCGGCCAGCACATCCGCACGGTCCACGACTACTTTCAGGCCGTCGGGTGGGAGTCCTTCATCGTCGCCCTGGAGGCCGACCCGGCCCTGCGGTCGGTCGTCACGCCGTGGTCGCCGGACCTGGCCCGGCAGTGGGCCGGGTCCGTATGGGTCCTGCACTACGCCCTGCCGTCGGTCCTGACCGAATTCTTCAAGCAGGCCCCCGGCCGGCGGGTCCTCGTGTACCACAACATCACGCCGCCCGAGTACTTTCTGCCCTGGTCGGCCGAGCTGGCCTTCCTGGCGCAGGCGGGTCGCCGGGAGCTCGAGGGCCTGCGGGGTTTCACGGACTGGGCCGTCGCCGACTCCCACTTTAACGCCGAGGAACTTCGGGCGCTGGGTTATGAGGCCGTGGACGTCCTGCCGATCCTGGTCGACTGGGGCCGGTACCCGGCGCCGTCCCCCCTGGCCGCCTCGACGTACATCGACCCCTTCTATGACTACTGGCTGTTCGTCGGACGGGTCGTCCCGAACAAGAAGGTCGAGGCCCTGATCCGGCTCGTCTTCTGGTACCGCAAGTTTTACCGGAGCTCGACCCGCCTGCTGGTCGTCGGCAAGCTGAACAACACGCCCCGGTACGTCCGGTGGCTCTATGAGCTCCGGGCGGCCCTCCACCTGACGGCCCAGGACGTGGCCTTCCTGGGCCCCCTGCCCTACGAAGACCTGGCCGCCTGCTACGCTCATGCGAGCCTGTTCATCACGCTGAGCGACCACGAGGGCTTCTGCCTCCCCGTGCTGGAGGCCATGTACTACGGGGCGCCCGTCGTGGCTTACGCCGCCGGGGCCCTCCCGGAGACGGTCGGCCCGGCCGGGGCCCTCGTCTATACCCGGGACCCCGTCGTCCTCAGCGAGTGGCTCGACACGAACATAGAACGCTACCGCCAAGACCCGTCCTACCGGATGACCCAGCAGGAACACCTTCAAAAATTCGAGGCCGGCCCCTACCTGATCCGATTCCGGGAACAACTGGAGGTCTTGGCATGAAAGCGAACACCGGCGCAGAAGCCACACCCGAGCGGGCCGAACGGCCCCGGGTCGCCTTCGTCGTCCAGCGCTACGGCCAAGACATCACCGGCGGGTCCGAGTACCTCTGCCGGATGGTCGCCGAACGGCTGACCCGGTGGTATCAGGTCGAGGTCCTGACGACCTGCGCCAAGGACTATCAGACGTGGCGGAACGAGTACACGCCCGGCCGGGGCCGGTCCAACGGCGTGATCGTCTATCGGTTTCCGACCATCCAGGAACGGGACATGGCCCGCTTCAACGAGTTTTCCGAGTGGATCTTCAGCCGTCCGCATACGGACCGGGACGAACTGCGGTGGCTCGACCAGCAGGGCCCCGTGTGTCCGGACCTGATCGAGTACATCGAAAAGAACCGAAATCAATACGATGTTTTCGTATTTTTCACGTATCTCTACTACCCCACGTACTACGGCCTGAAGGCCGCCGGCCGGCCCGCCGTCCTCGTCCCGACGGCCCACGACGAGCCGCCCCTCCGACTCCGCCTGTACCGAGAGGTCTTCGAACGACCCCGGGCCTTCATCTTCAACTCCCACGCCGAGGCCCGCCTGGTCGACCGCCGGTTCGGCCTCCGGGGCCGGCCTTACCGGGTCGCCGGCATCGGCGTCCAGGTCCCGCATTCGGTCTCCGGGACCCGATTCCGGACCCAGCAGGGCCTGGACCGACCCTACATCGTCTTTGCCGGCCGGATCGACGCCGGCAAGAATGTCCACGAGTTGATCGATTACTACCGGCGGTTCAAGCAGACTCACCCCCGACCGCCTTACCTGGTCCTGTTGGGCTCCCTGGGGATGGAGCTCCCGCCGGACCCGGACATCATTTACGTGGGCTTCGTGTCGGAGTGGGAGAAGTGGGACATCCTGCGGGGGGCCGCCGTGACGGTCATCCCGTCCTTCTTAGAAAGTCTTTCCATCGTGGCCCTGGAGTCGATGTACCTGGGGACGCCCGTCCTGGTCAACGCCCGGGGGGAGGTCCTGAAAGAACACGCCGTCCGGAGCCACGGCGGCCTCTTCTATCGGGACTACGAGGAATTCGAGGCGATGCTGGACTTCCTGCTCCAGAAGCCGGATATCCGCCGCCAGCTCGGCCGCCAGGGCCGCCAGTACGTCCAGCGGTACTTCACGTGGCCCCGTGTCCTGGCCCGCTACCGGGCCGTCCTGGAGGCCGTCCGGGGGAAGTCATAGGGACCCGGCAGTCCGGGAGTTCGGGAATTCGGCCATTCGTCCGGCCATCCAGCATCAATGATAGAGACCCATTCCCCATTCTTCCTGGCCGGGTCAGCATCCCTGGCGGGTGACGACGGCCTCACAGGGGGACGCCGGCCAGATGTCGACCGTGCCGGCCTGCGCAAAGGGGGCCATGTACCGCCGGACGGCCGCTTCGTCCTCGGCTTCGAGGATCAGAAAGAGCGTGTGTTGCCCGTCGAGGACGCCCTCGCCGTGGATGCGGATGCCGTGTCGCTCCGCATTCGCCGCGCTCAGGTGCTGTAACAGCAGGACGCCCATCTCGGGGTTCCGGGCCGGGCATCGGGCGGCCTCGTGCTGATGACGGACGACAAACAGTTTCATCGCTGGCACCTCCGAAAGATGGGAAATCTCCACAGCGGGGCGGCGGACATAGGAGCGCTGGGCAGATGGGCAGGTCGGCCGTTGGCCTCCCAGCCCCGCTCGCCCGAGCGGGGCCGCCAGATAGACCACAGACTCCAGACCATTCGCCTGGGACGCCGTCACAAAGCTTGCAAAATCGTCTTTCCCGAAGGGCCGATTCTCACGGCCTGAACGGCTCTGCTAAAGACGGTACAACATAAAATAGATCAAGACGCCCGTGACGGCCACGTATAGCCATATCGGCCAGGCCCACCGGGCCAGGGCCCGGTGGCGGGGCCACTGTCGGCGAAGACCTCGGATGAGGACGACGACGGCCAGGGGGACGACGGCGACGGCCAGGACCGTATGCGTCGTCAGGACGGCCAGGTAGACGGCCCGGAGCCATCCGCCGCGGCCGAAGCGGGTCGTCCCGACGAGACTGTGGTATACCAGGTAAGACACGAAAAAGAGGACGGAAAGCCCGAAGGCCGTGTGCATGCACCGCCGATGGGCCTGAATCCGACCCCGTCGGATGAAGTACCGGCCGGCCGCCAGCAGGACGGCCGTCGTCCCGTTGAGGGCGGCGTGAAATGCCGGCCACCACACCCGCCACTCGCCGTCCATGCGCCGTCTCCATCCGTTGGGTGCCAGACTATCGACCTGTTTCGGAAGCCCGGTTCGCTTCATCTCGAGACGTGGTATTCCGACGACTCCGTTAGCAGGGCCGTTCGGCCCGGGAGAATGGCGTCGGGACGGCCCTTCCCATCGCCTGGGAAGCACGATGTTTCAAAGGGATGAAGGGACGGAGTGATGGAGTGACGAAGGGACGATGGAAGGATGATCCCGACTTGCCCGTCGGCCCAAGACCGCGGCTCGTCACTCCGTCCCTTCAAAAAAATCGTCCGCCCCGAAGGGGGACCCCGCTCTAACGAGCGGGGCTGGGATGAAAACCTCGGCTTGAAAAATCGTCCGCCCCGAAGGGTCGGAAAAGCCGAATCCATATGGGTTTTCACGAGCCGGACGGCTCGGCTATTAGACGACGGCTGGGGCCTCGGCCAGGGCTTTCCGGTATTCTTCCTCCAGAAAGCCGGGCCGGAAGCCGACCGTGATGAACTCGTGGGGGAATGCATAGGCCCGCCGTTCCCGGAACAGCAGGTCGGCGTAATCGGCCAGACGTCGGCGGACGACGTCCCGCCAGGCGCCGTCCTGGGCCTCGATGGCCTCGACGAGGGCGCTGACGGAGGCGTCGCCGAGGCTCAGGATGGCCTGATAGTACGCGTAGAGGGGGCTCATAAAGGTCGCGTGGACGTACGGAAGCCGGTTCAGCTCCCGCTTCAGGTAATTGATCTTCTCGGTCAGGACGTCCTCCGGCTCCATAGCCGCATACTGGAAGGGCGTGCCCGGCTTGGGGATCAGGCAGTTGAAGCTGGGCCGGATGACGAGGTGCGGCGAGTATCGCTGGGCGATGGCCGACAGGCGCCGGAGGCCCTCGACGGTCTCCCGGAGGTGGTCCCACGTCTCGGTCGGAAAGCCGATGATGTAGTAGAGCTTGACGGACTGAAAGCCCAGGCGGGCGATGGCCTCGACGGCCCGGAAGAGGTCGTCGTTCGTCAGGGGCTTGCGGACGACCCGCCGGAGTTCGTCGCTCCCCGTCTCGGGCGCCATCGTCACGCTCCGCTTGCCGGCCCGCCGGAGGAGCGTCAGGAGCTCCTCGTCCAGGGTATCGATGCGCAGGGAGCTGACCGTCACGGGCCGGCCCGCCTCGACGAGGGCGCGAAGCATGGTTCGGAACTCGGGATGGTCCGTCGGGGAGCCGCCGAGGATGCCGACGGTCGCATCCGCCGGGGCGTGCGTCCGGACGATCTCGAGAAAGCGCTCGGCCGAGGCAAAGCGCAGGCTGTGGTTGTAGCCGATCCAGCAGAAGCGGCACCAGTGGACGCAACCCCGCATGATCTCGACGAGGAACGTGTTGCCGAACTCCGTATCGGGCGTCAGGATGCAAGAGTACGGCGGGTCGATGGCCGCCCGGGCCGAGACGAAGCGAGGCCGGAGGACCTTCGCCTTCAAGACAGCCGGGTCCGTCCCGTGGACGGCCGGGACATAAAAGCCGGGCTGACTCGCCAGGAAGGCCAGTCGGTCGGCCCGGGCCCGATAGTTTCGCAAGGCTTCGTCGAGGACGGGGATCAGGAGCTCGGCATCCCCGAGGGCGAAGACGTCCACGTAGGGCGCCATCGGCAGGGGGTTCATCCACGCACAGGGGCCTCCGACGACGACGAGGGGGTGGCCCTCGACCCGCTCTGCCCAATACACCGGCAGGTGGGCCATCCGGAGCATGCGGACGAGCCAGACGTAGTCCAGTTCGAAGGAAATCGAGAAGGCGACGACGTCGAACTCATCGACGGGCCGCTGGGACTCGACGGTCAGGAGAGGCGTCCGGCTCTGGACATAGGCCACCTGCTGAGCGGCCGTCGGGAGAAAGAACCGCTCGCATAAGAAGTCCGGCTCTTCGTTCCACACCCGGTAGGCCGCCTGGAGGCCCAGGTTGGACATCCCGACGTGGTACGTGTTGGGATGGGCCAGGGCGACCCGCCAGGGGGCGTGCCGTTTCAGCGGAATCAAGAAGCGCTCCCGGTCCCGTTGTTGCTTCAGGCTTTCGACGATGGGGTACCGCATAGATGGGAAGGCAGTAAGGCTATTCGGTAATTTGGGCAGTCCGGCAGATAATAGGCCGGTAGGGTGGATAGGGCCTCATTCGCCGCTCGCCACTCGCCCTTCGCCACTCGCCACTCGCCACTCGCTATTCGCCATTCGCCACTCGCCATTCGCTACTCGCCCTTCGCCACTCGCTTCAATATAGGCCCGGCTTTTTGGGGGCGCCACCGCCCGGCTTCTTGGCCGTCCCGGCGCGGATGACGTCCTCGGCGGCCTTTCGGTCCTCGGCATTGGGATTCAGTTCCAAATATTTTTTAAAGTATTCGGCCGCCTTGGCCAGGTCGCCCTTCTGGGCCCAAGCGTAACCGCCGAGGCGGTAGGCCCACACGTAGTCGTTCTTCTGGGCCAGGATCCGGTCGACGGCCTCGATGCACTTGTCCCACTGCTTCTGGTTGTAGTAGATGCGGGCCATCTGGTCGAGGGCCTCGACGAAGTCCGGCTTCAGCTCGACGGCCTTCTGGAACTCGGCCAGCGCCTTGGCCCAGTCCTGCTTTTCGACATAGAGGATCGCCAGGTCGAAGTGGGCCTCGGGGATGTCGGCCTTGATGGAGAGGGCCTTCTGGTAGTGGGCGATGGCCTCGTCCCAATTCTTCTCCCGGACGGCGCAACGGGCCAGGATCAGGTAGCTGACGTGGTACTGGGGATCGAATTCCAGGACGGCCCGGGCCTTGGCGACCGCCGTCGGACAGTCCCCCTGGTTGAAGGCCTGGACGGCCGCGTCGGCGTCTTTCTGGGCCTGCTGGGCCCGCTCCTGCTGGCGGATTTCCTCCTCGGAGACGAGGACGAAGTGACGCTCGACGGGGATGGGCTCGTCCCGATAGCCCGACAGGTCCCACTCGAAGGTCAGGGTCCTGTAGCCCGGCTTCTCGATCCGGGCCTCGTAAACGCCGTGGGGGATGAACCACCGGTCGTACTTCCCGTTTTTGTCCGTCGTGATGACGTGTTCCTTCCAGCCGCCCTTCTCCCGGAGGACGATCCGGGCGTCGGGGATCGGATTCCCCTTGGTATCTTTGACGGTCCCGAAGAGGTGATAGTCGTTGGCCGGCTGAGCGAAGGCCAGGCCCGACCCGGCGACGAGGCCGGCCGCCAGGATAAGGCCGACACACCGAAAGATTCCTATCCTTCTATGCATCCTTCCACCCCTCCTGCGACAGTCGAAAGTTCAGGATGCAGGATACAGGATACGGGATGCAGGATGCAAGAGCAGTTGGGCAGGTCGGCAGGTCGGGAATCCGGGAATCCGGGAGTTCGGCAATTCGGGAGTTCGGGAAATCGGGCATGGGGGGCCGGCCGGGGCGGGGATGAGTCTTTTAGCAGAGCTGTTCGGTTGGTGAAAACCCGCATGGATTCGGCTTTTTCGACCCTTCGGGGAGGACGGTTTTTCAAGCTTTGGCAGATAGGCAGTTCGGCAGATGGGCAGATGGTCCCAAAAGCCCTGGGGCTAATCCTTGCCCACCCGGCTTCTATCTGCCTATCTGCCGACCTGCCCATCTGCCGGATGCTTGAAAAATCGTGCTTCCCGGGCGTTGGGAAAGGTTGTTCCGACGCCATTCTCACCAACCGAACGGCTCTAATAGGGGACTACCGATGGACCGGGGACGCGACCGATACGTGGCGGCGAGTCAGGCGGTCCAGGGCCCACTCGGCGTGTTCCCGCAGGACGGGGTCCGTCTCGACGGCCAGGAAGCGGCGGAGGTCCTCCATCAACGAGGCGTCGCCGTGATTCCCGATGACGACGAGGGCGTTCCGCCGGAGGCGCCACCACCCGAGGCGGTGGACGGGCGTCCCGGCAAACGTCCGGTGGAAGGCCGCCTCGTCCATCCAGAGGGCCTCTCGGAGGGATATCCGGCGTCGCTGGACGACGGGGACGAACGAGCCGGCCGTCTGGGCCCACCGGTTCCAGGGGCAGACCGTCTGGCAGTCGTCGCACCCGAAGAGGTACGAGCCGATCCACGGACGGACGGCCTCCGGGATCGGGCCCGGGTGCTCGATCGTCCAGTAGGAGATGCACCGGTGGGCCGAGACGACGCCGGGCGCCAGGATGGCCCGGGTCGGACAGACGTCCATGCAACGCGTGCACGTCCCGCACCGGTCGGCGACCGCCTGATGGGGCGCGGGCCGCAAGGGTCGAGACGTCAGGACGACGCCCAGGAACGTCCACGAGCCGAGCCGGGGATGGATGACGTTGCCGTGCTTGCCGATCCAGCCTACGCCGGCCCGGACGGCCCAGACCTTCTCGGCGACGGGTCCCGTGTCCACGTACCAGCGGAACCAGTCGTCGGGCCAGCGGCGGCGGGCCCAGGCGACGAGCCGCTCGAGGCGCCGCCCCAAGACCCGGTGGTAGTCCCGGCCCCAGGCGTAACAGGAGACCCGTCCGTAGCCCTCCGGCGGCGCCTGCAGGGTCGGCCACGCCGGATAGCCGCTGGCGACGACCACGACGGCCCGGAGGTCCGGCCACCGCCGCCGCGGGTCCAGACGGACGGCCCGGGTCCGCTGAAGCCAGTCCATATCCGCTTGGAGGCCCTGAGCGAGCCAGTAGAACATCGACTCGGTCGCCGAAGCCGTCTCGTCGACGGCCGCGACGCCGACGACGTCAAACCCGACCAGGTAGGCCTGGGCGACGATCCAGCTCGTGTCGTCCCACGGGGGCAAAGCTTCCATCCTTGAGTTCCAGACCCCGGGCCCCGAATGGAGGACCCCGATTCGCAATGCGCAATCCTCACGATCAGGGCTTCTCAAAGACCATCATGTACTGATAAGGCAGGAACGTGAGGGTTTCCACGTGGCGGAATCCGCCGGCCTCCCATTCCCGGCGGGCCTGGTCCTCAGGGATCCGCATCGCCAACGGGGGTCCCGGCGTCGGCCGCTTGTAGAAGTCGATCAGGACGACCCGGCCGCCTGACTTCACGATGCGGTATACGTCCCGGACCCAGGCAGACCGGTCCCGGACGTGATGGTAGACGTTGCAGATGAAGGCCACGTCGACCGTATCGGAGGCGATGCCCGTGTAGTCCGGGAGCCCTAAGGCGACGTCCACGTTGGGGGCTTGGCTCGGGTCGGTGGCCTCCCGGGCCAGCGTCCGGGCCTGCTGGAGAATAGACCGCAGGGCGGCCGCATCGATGTCCTGGGCGATGACCCGACCGCCGGGTCGGACGGCCTCGGCCAGCCGAAAGGTGAAGTAGCCCCTCCCGGCCCCCAGGTCGGCGACGACCTGACCCGGCTTTAAGCCGAGAGCCCGAACCACCTCGTCGGGCTTTTGCCACGCGTCCCGATTCGCCTGGGCCAGGGCCGGGGCCGCGACCCCGACCAGAAGTCCATATACGAAAAGGGCGCGTCGGATGCCTCGAAACTCCCGCATCGGTAGCCTCATGGGCCGATGAGCTTTTTATCAGAGCCGTTCGGGAGGTGAGAAGTGAGATGGAGAGTGGAAAGGGCACCTCCGCGAAAGCACGATGTTTCAAGCATTCGGCAGATGGGCAGTCGGCAGATAGGCAGATGGGCAGGTTGGCAGATGGGCAGGTCGGCGGGTCGGGCGACGGGCGTCTATCCTGGGAACACCGGCCGTCCTGCGGGCGTCCTCCCCATGCACCGCCCGTCCTGGCCGGGTCGATCCCCTCTGAACACCGCCCGTCATGGCGGTGTCATCCTTAACAAGCTTGAAACATCGAGATCGCCGGGCCATCGTTTTCCCGGATGGGAACCGCATTTCTCCCAACCGAACGGCTCTGATAATAGACCACCGACCCCGGACTACAGACTATTCGCCATTCGCCACTCGCTATTCGCCATTCGCTACTCGCCATTCGCTACTCGCCACTCGCCATTCACGGCCGATAGCCGACGACGTAGTATTCGACGGTGTCGAAGAGGAATTCGTTCAACCGCCGGACGACCTCGGTCCAGTATGAACGGACGTCTTCGGGAAGGTCGTCTCCCGGCGGGGGCAGACGGACCGCATCGGGCACGGGCGTGATGCCGTGGACCGTCACGTCCCGAAAGCCCGCATAGCGCATGAAGAAGACCAGCGTCTGGGGGTGGACCGGATAGACGTGGGTCGGGTCGATGAGATACACCCGATGGAAGGCATACACGGAAAGGGGATTCAGCGTCTCGATGACGAGCGGGGCCCCAGGCTTCATGACCCGGTGGAGCTGGACGACGAGCTCGTAGACGTGTTCCGGAAGCAGGTGCTCGACGACCTGGGCGCAGAAGACACCGCCGACGCTCCCCGGCGACAGACCCCGGAGATGGCACAGGGCGTCCTCGGCGACGACCCGGAGACCGGCCGCCCGGAGCTTCTGGACCTCGTAGGCGTTGACCTCCAGGCCGTAGGCGTCCTTTCCCAGAGACCGCATCCATTCGAGGAACTCGCCGCGGCCGCATCCGACGTCCAGGATGGGCTCCGGGGCCTCGGCAAAGTACGGGAGATACATCCGGAGCTTCTCTTTCAGCTCCGGCGAGGGCCCCCGAAAGATCTCCTCGAACACGTAGTACCGGAAGTCCCTGGCCAGGGGAAAATCCCAGGGCCGGAGCGGCCGGCCGTAGTCCGGCGGGACGCTCGGAGACGGGGACTCCGACGGGCCGGCGATTTGCTGGCGGAGGGCTTCCAGCTCGACGGCCAGGCGCTCGACCTTGTGGAAATCCGGCTGAACATGGGGCAGGGTCTGCCGTTGCCAGGTGCGGACGTGCTCCAGGACCCGGCCCACGTTGTACGTGACGTTATGGACCTGCTCGGCCCGGAGCTCCCGGACCTTCACGTCGATCCAAGGGGTGACCTGCTGAAAGTAGCGGACCTGGGCCTCCAACAGGGCCCGGAGCCGCCGGGTCGTGTCGGCCAAGTAATCGAGGGTCTCGTTGAGGAGATGGACGGCGACGGCGTTGAACGCCCGCTGGCGCTTCAGGAGCGGACCCAAGGCCCACTCCAAGAGGCGGTTCAACCACCACCGGGGGTTCCACCGGCGGACCGGGACCTCCCGGAATACGGACAGGAGCTCATATAGACGATTCAAGTCGCCCTGGAGCTGGCGGATGACGGGGACGGCCTCTTCGAGGGGCGGGACGTCGTGCAGACGGTCGACCTCCGTGAGCCATTCGTTGTAGACCGCCTCCGTGGCCTTCCGCTCCTCGACGGCCCTCTGCCAGGCCTCGTATTCTTTCTGGGCCCACGAGGCCGTCGACTCAGACGACGGGACAACGGCTTCGACGTCTTCCTTGGCCATGGGACACATCCCGGGGCGTGTCGGCTAACAGAGCCGTTCGGGAGGTGAGAAGTGCGATGGAGATCGGAAAGGGCACCTCCACGAAAGCATGATGTTTCAAGTATTCGGCAGATGGGCAGTCGGCAGATAGGCAGGTGGGCAGATGGGTAGTCAGCAGGTCGGCAGATGGGCAGGTTGGCAGACGGGCCGGTCGGGCGACGGGCGTCGATCCCCGGCCCACCGGCCGTCATGCCGGTGGCTTCCGTAGAGAGCCCGCCGTCCTGCGGGCGTCCTCCTCATGCACCGCCCGTTACGGCCGGGTCATCCGGAAGAAGCTTGAAAAATCGAGGCTGCCGGGCCACCGTTTTCCCGGATGGGAACCGCATTTCTCCCAACCGAACGGCTCTGCTATCCCAGCCCCGCTCGCAAGAGCGGGGTTGCCATTCTACCAGAGTCGTTCGGTTCGTGAGAATGGCGTCGGAGCGGCCCTTTCCAGCGCCCGGGAAGCACGGTTTTTCAAGCATCCGGCAGATGGGCAGGTCGGCAGATAGGCAGATAGAAGCCGGGTGGGCAAGGATCAGCCCCAGGGCTTTTGGGACCATCTGCCCATCTGCCGAACGGCCTATCTGCCAAAGCTTGAAAAGCCGTCCGCCCCGAGGGGTCGGAAAAGGCCGATTTGATCGGGATTCTCCCGGATCCAACGGCTATGTTCAAGACGGGATCAGCGCAGGGCCGTCCGGCGGAGGCGGAGGGAGTTCGTCACGACGCTGACGGAGCTCATCGCCATGGCGGCCGCCGCTACGCTCGGGTGGAGCCGCAGGCCCAGCCAGGGGTACAGGACGCCCGCCGCGAGGGGGATCGCCAGGACGTTATAGATAAACGACAGAAACAGGTTCTGCCGGATCGTGCGGACCGTCGCCCGGGCCAAGCGGACGGCGTCCACGACCCCCCGCAGGTCGTTCCGGAGGAGGACGATCTCGGCCGACTCGATGGCCACGTCCGTCCCCCGGCCCATGGCGATGCCGACGTCGGCCTGGGCCAGGGCCGGGGCGTCGTTGATGCCGTCGCCGACCATCCCGACGACGGCGCCCGTCGCTTGAAGGTCTTGGATATGGGCCGCCTTCTCGTGGGGCAGGACGCGGGCCCGGTACTCGTCGATGCCCAACTCTCGAGCGATGGCCGCCGCCGTCGCCGGGATGTCCCCCGTCAGCATGACGGTCCGAAGGCCCATCGCCCGAAGGTCTCGAATCACGGCCGAGGCTTCGGGCCGGACCCGGTCGGCGACCGTGACGACCCCGACGGGCCGGCCGTCGACGACGACCCCGACGGGCGTCTCGCCCCGCTGGCCCAGGGCTTCCATGCGGGCGCGAGCGTTTTCAGCGTCGGCCGCCGGGACCGCCTCCCGTTCCAGGACGGCCGCCGTCCCGACGACGACCCGCCGGCCCTCGACGACGCCCCGGACGCCGACGCCGGCTTCCGCCCAGAAGCCCTCGACGGCCGCCGGCTCGAGGCCCCGCCCCCGGGCCGCCTCGACGATGGCCCGGGCGATGGGATGCTCGCTGGCCTGCTCGACGGAGGCGGCCAGCCGAAGAATTTCCGCCTCAGAAAAGGCTGGGTCGAGGGCCTCGACCGTCCGGACCCGGAGCTCGCCCGTCGTCAGCGTGCCCGTCTTGTCAAAGACGATGACCCGCAGACGGTGGGCCTTTTCAAAGGTCTCCGCGTTCTTGACGAGAATCCCCCGGGTCGCCCCCCGACCGACGCCGACGACGACGGCCGTCGGCGTCGCCAGGCCCAAGGCGCACGGACAGGCGATGATCAGGACGGCGATGGCGCTGACCATCGCGTTCACCCACCGAGGCTCTGGACCCCACAGACCCCAGGCCAGGAACGTCAAGACGGCCACGCCGAGGACGGCCGGGACGAACCGGGCGCTGATGCGGTCGGCCAGCCGCTGGATGGGTGCCTTCGACGCCTGCGCCCGCTCGACGAGCCGGATCATCTGCTGAAGGACCGTCGCCTCGCCGACCTGGGTCGCCCGAAACACGAGCCGGCCCGTCTGGTTCAGCGTCCCCGACACGACCCGGTCGCCGGGCTTCTTGTCGGCCGGGACGCTCTCGCCCGTGACGGACGACTCGTCCACGGTCGAAAAGCCCTCGACGACCTCGCCGTCGACGGGCACTCGGTCGCCGGGCCGGAGGACGACGAGGTCCCCGACCCGCACGTCCTCGACGGGGACTTCCGTCTCGATGCCGTCTCGGAGGACCCGGGCCGTCGCCGGTTGCAAAGCCATCAGCCGCTGGAGGGCCTCGCCCGTGCGAGCGCGGGCGCGAGTCTCCAGGAGCCGACCGAGGAGGATCAGCGTGATGATCGTCGCCGACGTGTCGAAGTACGTGTGGCGCCCCCAGGCCCCGGTTCCCGGATGCCGGATGCCGAGGATGACCGTCACGGCCAGGCTGTACAGGAAGGCCGTCAGCGTCGAGAGGGCGACCAGCGTGTTCATGTCGGCCGACCCCCGCCGGACGGTCGCCCAAGCGCCCCGCAGGAAGGGTGCCCCGGCCCAGAATTGAACGGGCGCCGCCAAGACGAGGAGAAGCCAATTCGTCCACGGGCCGTGGGGGAGGCCGACCGAGAGGCCCAGCATCGAGGGCAATTCGAGGAGCACGATGCCGACCGTCAGGACGGCGCTGACCCAGAACCGCCGACGGTAGTCCCGGTACTCCCGGTGGACCCACGTCTCCCGGACGGGCCGGGCCTCGACGGCGACGACCCGGTAGCCGACGTCGGCGACGGCCTGGGCCAGGGCCTTCCGCTGAGCGACGCCCGGGACGACCCGCACGTGGGCCGTCCCCGTCGCCAAGTCGACGGTCGCCTCCAAGACGCCCGGCTGGCGGCGGAGGGCCCGCTCGATGCGCTCGACGCAGGAGGCGCAGTGCATGCCCTCGATGACGAGCCGCCATTCGGCCGTCTCGACGTCGTAGCCCCGCCGCCGGACGGCCTCGACGAGGGCCGCCGCCGGGACCGACGGGTCGGCCTCGACCCGGGCCGTCTGCGTCGCCAGTTGAACCTCGACCTGACGGACGCCAGGCACGGCCTTCAGGGCTTCCTCGACCGTCAGGACACACGAGGCGCAGTGCATGCCCCGGATCGGGACCGTCCAGGCCTCAGGCGAAAGGACCGGAAACGCCGACCCGGCCGCCGGCGGCGCCTCGGCCGGGACCGGCATGTCGGCCGGCATGGTCGCATCCCCCGTGACGAACCGGGTCAGGCACGTCGGGGAACAGAAGTAGTAGGTCCGGCCGTTCCGGGTGAGAGCATACGAAGCCGTCTCCGGAGCCAGCTCCATCCCACAAACGGGGTCACGAACGACGGCCTGGACAGACATGGCGCGCCTCGGCCCTCTGCGCTACGCCAATTCAAAGGGGACCGCCTCGACGAGGACCCCGGCCTCGGGCTCGATGAGGCCCACGCCCTCAGACCGGGCCACGTCTTCCGCCGACCATCCGAGCGTCGGTGCGAAGACCCACACCTCGGCCCGGCCCAGGACGCCCAGCTCCCGAAGGGCCGCCCGGACCTCGGGCCGACGGAAAAGCCGGGCAAAGCGCCGGATGTCGGCCGAGTCGACCCGGCTCTTGGCTTCCAAAAACAGCCAAAACCGCCCGCCCGGGCCCTCGGCCTCGGTGACCCCGTCGATTTCCCAATCGGGTCCAGCGACGAATCGGAACGGCCGGAGAAGCCGCAGGCCCCGACCCGCCGCATGGGCCGTTAGGAAGTTGCGGGCCTGAACCTCGACGGCGGCCCCGATGAAAACGCCGTGGCGGCTCAGGGTCTCCGTGTGACCGCGCACGACCTGAGCGAGTTGAGCGATCTGCCGAGAGTTCTCGGCGATCTGCCGGGCGTTTTCCTGGAGCTGGCCCTCGACCCGGTCCATTCGCTCCGTCAGGGCGGCGATCTGGCGGGCGTTTTCCTCAATGAGGCGGAAGGCCCGGGCAAAGTTCGCTTCGGTTTCGGCCCGAAGCCGGCGCACCTCCCCGGGAAGCTCCAGCAGGTCGTCGGTCAGGACCTGCCGCCGGACTTCCTCCCGGAAGGCCGGGTCTTCCCGGAGGCGTCGCAGGAAAGACGCTATCGCCTTCATCCCATCCCTCTGCGAGGCCGGTAGAAACTTCCGTTATCAGAGCCGTTCGGTTCGCGAGAATGGCGTCGGGACAACCTTTCCCAACGCCTGGGAAGCACGATTTTTCAAGCATCCGGCAGATGGGCAGGTCGGCAGATAGGCAGATAGAAGCCGGGTGGGCAAGGATCAGCCCCAGGGCTTTTGGGACCATCTGCCCATCTGCCGAACTGCCTATCTGCCAAAGCTTGAAAAGCCGTCCTTCCCGAAGGGTCGAAAAAACCGAATCCATGCGGGTTTTCACGAACCGAACGGCTCTGTTATCCTGGGCTCTCCCCACGCGGCCCCGTCCGCTCTTGCAAGAAGCGCCGCAGGCAGTGCTCGCAGCAGAAGTAGTACGTCTGGCCCTCCCACTGGAGAGACACGGGGGCCGTCTGGGGGTCGACCTCCATCCCGCATACGGGGTCCCGGACCCGAGTCGTCTCGGTCATCGCAAGCGCTCCGTGGGGGAAGAAGTCTTTTTGAAAGATAACCCCCCTGTAGACCGGGGGCAAGCCGCGTGTCGCCTCGGCGGAGGGGAGACCCCACCCCAAATCAAATCTTGATGAGGCCCCGACACCGAAGACCTCACCTACCAGCCCATCCGTTGGCGGAAGGCCGTGATCTGGGCGATGTGATGGCGTCCGTGCCAGGCGAACTGGGCCAGGGCATATTCCAACGTGAAGTCCTTCTTGTGTTCAGGGTGGAAGTAAGTCCGCTGGAAGTCCTCGGGTCGCAGGCTCCGCAGGAGCGCCACCCACCGCTGGTGCAGGGCCTCCAGCAGGGCCACCGAGACCTCGACCGGCACGACCCGGTAGTCGGCCAGCTCGGCCCAGCGGTCCTGGGAAAAGGGCTTGATCGTCGGGTGGTCCTCTGTGAGGGCCAGCCTGAAGCGGATGTAGGCGTTCATGTGGCTGTCCGGCAAATGATGGGCGACCTGGCGAAGCGTCCATCCGCCGGGCCGGTAGGGCGTGTCGAGTTGCTCAGGTTCGAGGCCGGCGACGGCCGCCCGGAGTTGGGCCGGCGCCGCGGCGATGTCCTCGATCCAAGCCTGGCGCTGTTCCTCTGTGGCCGGCCCCGTCCACTGGAATCGGCCGATGGGGTACCGAATGTCGTCCATAATCAGCCTCCGTGGATGGGGTGCAAATAAGCAGGTCGGCAGATGGGCAGATGGGAGTGAAAGTGACCGAACAGGGCGCTTGCGCCCGGGAGAAGGATGTCGGACCGGCCTGGCCCGTCGCCCGGGAAACACGATTTTTCAACTAAGACCGGGGACACCACGGGGGCCATCCCTACTCCTATCGGCCTACCTGCCCATCGGCCTATTGCCCATCCGCCGAATTTCACTTCGACTGCGTCGGGAGCACCGACCGCAGGGGGGCGACCGAGGCGGCCGGTTCGACCGGTCGGGGAGCGGTCGTTCGACGGCGGTCCGTCGTGATGAGAATGACGGCGGCGACGATGCAGGCCGCCGCCGCGCCGACCCGGGGCGTCAGGGGCTCTCCGGCGACGAGCCACCCCAGCAGGACGGCCACGATGGGGTTGACGTAGGCATACGTCGCCACCCGGGCCGCCGTCGTGGACTTCAGGAGCCACGAATATACCGAAAAGCCGACCCATGACCCAAAGACGACCAGGTAGACGAACCCGCCGAGGGACTTGCCGGAAACGGTCGATAGGTCGAAACGGCGCCACTCGCCCGTCATCAGCCCGGCCCCCCATAGCAAGGCCCCGCCGACGATCATCTCCATCGCCGTGGCCAGGAGCGTCGAAGCCGGAAGGTCGGCCTGCCGGGCGTAGATGGACCCGAAGGCCCAGACCATCGAGCCGACCAGCAGGACGCCGGCCCCGACGGGGTCGACATGCCGGCCCCCCAGGAAATCAGCCGGCCCGACCAGGGCGCCGACACCGGCCAGACCGACCAGCAGACCCAGGACGACCCGCCGGCCCGGCCGGACGCCGTTCGGTCGAAGCCAGTCCAGGAGGACCATCCAGGAGGGCGCCATCGCTACAAGGAGGGCCGCCAATCCGGAGGGGACCCTCTGTTCGGCCCAAGACACGGCCCCGTTGCCGCCTAACAGGAGGCAGGCCCCGACGACGGCCGTCGACTTCCAGTGGGCGGGTCGGGGTCGTTCCGTTCCCGTGAGGCGCAGGACGGCATACAGGACGAAACCGGCCAGGAGAAACCGGGTCCCCGCCATCAGGAGGGGCGGGACCGTCTCGATGGCAAAACGGATCGCCAGGTAGGTCCCGCCCCAGGCCAGATAGAGCGTCCCCAGGGCCAGGGCGACCCGCAGGGGAGAGGGCGAGGTCTCGACCGCTCCCATCAACGGCCACCTCCCTTCGCAATGAGGGACGAAGGTCCGAGTTAACAGAGCCGTTCGGTTGGTGAAAACCCGCATGGATTCGGCTTTTCCGACCCTTCGGGAAGGACGGTTTTCAAGCTTTGGCAGATAGGCAGTTCGGCAGATGGGCAGATGGTCCCAAAAGCCCTGGGGCCGATCCTTGCCCACCCGGCTTCTATCTGCCTATCTGCCGACCTGCCCATCTGCCGGATGCTTGAAAAACCGTGCTTCCCAGGCGTTGGGAAAGGTTGTCCCGACGCCACTCTCACGAACCGAACGGCCCTGTTAACCGAGGCAGGTCCGGGGGCCTTACTCACTTCAGCCACCGTTCCAGCCAGCCGAGGACCGTCTCGTGCCACTGGATGCTGTTCTGGGGCTTCAGGACCCAGTGGTTCTCGTCGGGGAAGTACAGGAACCGGCTCGGGATGCCCCGCCGCTGGAGGGCCGTGAAGGTCGCGATGCCCTGCGTGTCGGGGACCCGAAAGTCGAGCGCCCCGTGGATGACCAGCATGGGCGTCTTCCAGCGGTCGACGTAAAGGGCCGGGTTGTGCTTCTCGTGGCCCTGGGGATTCGCCCAGTAGGGGCCTCCGTGCTCCCACTCGGGAAACCACAGCTCCTCGGTCGAGTAGTACATCAGGCGCATGTCGAAGACGCCGTCGTGATTCACGAGGCACCGAAACCGGTCCGGCCACTGCCCGGCGATCCAGTTGATCATGTAGCCCCCGTAGGAGGCCCCGAGGGCGCAGACCCGCTGGCCGTCCATCCAGGGATAGCGGGCCAGGGCGGCGTCCAGGCCCTTCATGAGGTCCTCCAGGGGCTTGCCGCCCCAGTCGCCCCGGATGGAATCCGTAAAAGCCTGGCCGTAGCCCGTCGAGCCGTGAAAGTCGACCATGACGACGGCGTAGCCGGCGCCGGCGTAGACCTGAGGATTCCAGCGGTAGTGAAATTCGTTGCCGAAGGAGCCCTGCGGGCCGCCGTGGATGAGGAAGGCGACGGGATACTTCCGAGAGGGGTCGAAGTCGACGGGCTTGACGACGTAAGCGTACACGGTCTCGTCGTTCCACCCCCGGAAGGTGAACTGCTCGGGCTCGCCCATCCGGACGGCGGCGAGCCGCTCGGCATTGATCCGCGTGACAGGCCGCAGGTCCGACCCGTCCGGCCGGACCGTGTAGAGTTCCACGGGCGACCGCAGATGGTCCAGCCCGAAGAGGAGGCGGTCGCCGGCGAGGGCCGGCGCCCGCACGTGACCGTCCCGGACGACCGTCCGGACCCGACCCGTCGAGACGTCTACGGCGAATAGAGACACCTGGCCGAGGTTCTGGGCCGTCGTGTAAATCGTCTTGCCGTCCCGAGACCAGACGACCGTCTGGGGCGAACGGTCCCAGTCCTCGGTCAGCCAGCGCTCGGGGCCGTCCGGCCAGGCCCGGAGGACGATGCGGAAGCGGTCCGACTCGTAGCCGGGCCGCCGCTGGGCCAGATAGGCCAGCGTCCGGCCGTCGGGCGAAAAGACGGGCGTCGTGTCCCAGGCCGGATTCGTCGCCGTCAGGTTCCGGGGCGGGGCCGACCCGTCGACGGGGACGACGAAGAGGTCGAAGTTCGTCGACCAGGCCTCTTCCCGACCGGCGTCCCGGGCCGTGAAGACGAGGGCCCGGCCGTCCGGCGTGAAGGTAAACTCCTCGGGCCCCCCGAAGGGCTTCGACGGTGTATCGGCATCCATCCCCTTCATAAGGTCGGCGGGCTCGCCGCCCGAAACGGGCTGGACGAAGAGATGGGCGCGGCGCCCGT
Organism: bacterium HR11; assembly: GCA_002898535.1. NCBI lineage: Bacteria > bacterium HR11. The sequence continues at coordinate 147,191 of BEHN01000003.1, read as the reverse complement.
CTTTCCAGGTGTCCCAGTGGCGGATGAAGAGACGGTCAAAGAGCCGCCCCGTGGCCTTCCGCTGGGCCGCCTCGTCGAGCCGCCGCTTCGTGCACGCCAGCGTGTCACAGTCGGGGAAAACTTCTACCGTGAAGGCCAGATAGCGGCCGTCCGGCGAGACGGCCAGATTCCCCACGTCCAGGGGAAGATTCGTGACGGCCTCGGCCTCCCCGCCGTCGACCGAGATGCGCCAGACCTGGGACGAGCCCGAACGGGTCGAGAGAAAGTAGACGGTCCTCCCGTCCGGCGACCAGCGGGGATTGAAGTCGTTCGCCGGATGGGTCGTCAGCCGCCGCAGACCCGTCCCGTCGGTCCGGACGAGCCAGAGGTCCGTCCGCCGGCGGTTGTTCTCCAGGTCGACCGAGCTGACGACGAAGACGACGTGCCGCCCGTCGGGCGAGACTTGCCAGTCCGACAGACGGTCCATGGCGACCAGGTCGTGGACCGTAAAGGGATGGCCGTCGGCGGCCCGGGCCGGACCCAGGCCGTCGACGACGGCCGCTGCCCCGAAACATGCGAAGACTGCCAGGATCGCCGTCCGATGCATGGGATGACCTCCTTACCCGACGGATCGGTCCGATCGGTCAAATCGGTCGAATCGCCGACCCGCCCATCTGCCCCCTTGCATCTTACATCCCGCATCCCGGATCATACCCGACCAGGCTTTCCAGGAGAAACCCGGCATGGACTGGCGGGACATCAGCGTCGTCATGATCACCCTCGACGAGGCCGAACGCCTCCCCAAGATGCTGAACGCCCTGCCGCCCGACGTCGGCGAGATCGTCGTCGTCGACGGCGGGAGCACCGACGGGACGCCCGACGTGGCCCGCCAGCGGGGCGCCCGCGTGTGGGTCCGGCCCTTTACGTCCTTCGTCGAGCAGAAAAACTGGGCCCTCGCCCGGGCGACCCGACCGTGGGTCCTCCACCTGGACGCCGACGAAGTCCCTTCCCAGGACCTCCTCGACGAAATCGCCGCCCTCGACCCCCCGCCGGACGTGCACGGCTACTGGGTCGCCCGTCGGAACTTCTTCTGGGGCAAATGGGTCCGCCACGGCGGCTGGTGGCCCGACTATAAACTCCGGCTCTTCCGTCGGACGTCGGGCCGGTTCGTCGCCCGGGGCCGGCGGGTCCACGAGCGGGTCGAGGTCGAGGGCCGGACGGCCTACCTGCGGGGGTACCTGATTCATGAGACCTACCGGGACCTGGACGACGTGCAGAGGAAGCTCCGGCTGTACACGACCCTGAGCGCCCGGGACCTCTACGAACTGGGCGTCCGGAGTCGGTGGTGGCACCGGTGGGTCCTGCCGGCCTGGGCCTTTGCCTACACGTGGCTCCTCCGGGGCGCCTGGCGGGACGGCCGGCCGGGCCTGTGGGTCGCCTTTCTGCAGGCGCAGACGGCCTGGTGGAAGTACTGGAAGCTGTGGGAACTCCAGCGGGCCGGGGGCTGGGGTTGATCCGACCGACCCGACGGATTCGCCGGATCGGTCGGATCCGTCCATTCCCCCAGCTTCTCGCACACTCTTGCACACCCTGCCGGCCTGTCCTCCCGGCAACTTTGCAGTTTTTTGCATCCCCGGGATGGGGTCGGGGCCCGGGGGGATCGGGACGACGTCGGCCTTCCCGGCCATTTCCGGTAGGGCTCGACTCGGGAGACTCCGGGTAGGCACAAAGGTTGCTATACCTTTACGAAAGCACGATGTTTCAGGCATTCGGCAGATGGGCATTCGGCAGGTGGGCAGTCGCCCGACCGGCCCATCGGCCGACCTGCCGACCTGCCTATCTGCCGACTGCCCATCTGCGCCATCCCCTCAAGCCGAGGAGACCCCGTGGGCCTAGGCAGGTCTATGGTCTCAGGTCTATGGTCGGTGGTCGGATCAAAAAGCCGTGGGATACGGAAGCAGGAGGTCGTCGATGAAGGTCCGATGGAATGCGGCCAGCCGGAGCGTCCGGGGCTTTTCGTTAGTCGAACTGGCCATCGTCCTCGTCCTGATGGCGGTCATCTTAATGATCGCCATGCCGGGCATGATTCGATGGTACAACCGGCAGCGGTTCTCTCAGAACGTCCAGCGGGTCCTGGGCTCCTTGCGGGTCGCCCAATTCTCGGCCGTCTCGACGGGTTACTGGATGCTGGTCGCCGCTTATACCGATTGCCCGGACTCCTTACAGCTTCGTCGGCTCCCGGCGCCCCTGACGGACATCTTTTGTATCCAACGGTTTCGGCTTCCCGTCGGCCGGTGTAGCCCCTCCAGTGATGATTGGGGTACGCTGACCGGCGCGCCGGACACATTTGATGCCTGCGATCCGGACGTCCGGCCCGGCCAGATGTGCGAGTACGTCCAGGACTTTTGGATGACGGAGCCCCGATTTGCGATGTGGGCCGATATCCCGTCGGAAGCCTTGGGGTGGGGGGCGACGACTTACATCGTCTTCGGTCCAGACGGTTCCGTAGGATTCATCCATGAGGGTGACGTGGCGACGCCGGCGGACTGTACGGAGATGAGAGCCCCCATCGTCATGCCCCTGCCGAACATGGATCAGGCCCAGCGGACGATGCGCTTCGGGTGGCCCGTGCAGGGACCGGAGGTATGGCAGGCCGTGTGCCTGTCGGGGCGGGGCCGTCTGAGTCTAACCCCCATGGCCCTGGCGGAGGCCGACTTGCAGTGCCCGTAAACGCAGTCCCGGCGGCGTCCGCCTGTTCAAACGCCACCGGTCCCGGTGGCGCCCAAAGGGTAAGGATACCGAGCGCCTGCAGTCATGCGGGCGCATGACGGAGTTCAGGCCATGGTCGGCAAATCGCTTAGGGCGAAAGGAGAAGCCCAGGCGGGCTTGACGTTAGTCGAGGTCGTCGTCGCCATCGGCATCATGGCTTTTGTCGTCCTGGGGATCGCCCAACTGATGGGCGTGGCCATGTCGCTTCAGACCTCGACCCAACGGCAGACGTCCATGCTGGCCGTGGGCCAGCAAATCATGGAGGACCTGACGAGCCGCCCCCTGGGAGACCCGGCCCTGGCGAATACGAACTGGAGTTATTGGGATACCAATTGCCGGAATCCCAGTCAATGGCTGAACTGTTACAACGCTTCCAACTACGACGGTCACCGATGGCCGGCTAACCTGACCGACCCGGCCGTCCAGCGCTGTCAATGTGTGGCCGTATGGGACGTCCAGCAGTTCATGGCCGGCGGAGGTGCCGGGGCTTACGCCCTCCTTCGGGTGACCGTCATCCCGGTCGGGACCCTGGGCCGACCCGTGACGCTCTTCGGCATCGGGACCGGCCAGGCCCGATAGAAAGGGAGCGACGGAGTGATAGGAGTCCGGCGATGAAGGGCGCTTCACGAAACGAACGTAGGAGACAGGACGCCCGGGGCTTCTCGCTGGTCGAGGTCCTGGTCGCCCTGACGGTCCTGCTGTTGATCCTGGTCGGCGTCCTGACGGTCTTCGTCGAGATGATGAAGGTCCGCAAGCGGACGGAAATCTTTCTGGACATGCAACGCAACGTCCGCTTCGTCCAGGTCGTCCTGGCCAATAAGCTCCAGGTCACGGGCTATGAGGTCCCGGCGCCGATCGCCTTTCTGCCGGACCCCGGCCTGTGTCCCGGGCCCGGCGCCTTGTTCTGTGACCCCAATCGCGTGCCCGACCCGGATCCGGGGAACCCGACGGTGAACGGCCCGGACGGGATCGTCCTGATGGTGCCCCTGCCGGACCGGGTCCTCCTGCGGCCGCATCCGCCGAGTGGGGGCGACTGTCCGAGTTGGGGGGACATCTGCGCCGGATGTTTCGCAGGGGATCACCTCAACGTGTGTACGCCCTCGGGCCTGCGAGACAATGAGTTGGCGGGCCAGACGGTCGTCGTCTGCGGCGTCAGTGCGGACGCCACGGGCCTGGCCTGCCGAACCAACGGAGGCTGGTTCGTGCCGCCGACCTTCCTGCCCGCGACCTTCCTGGCGGCCTGTGGCGCTACCGGCGGCCTGTGCTGTGTCCCGGCGGTCGTGACCAACGGTCCCCTGTGTGCCGGAGGCGCCGCCCGCAACTCCAACGGCACGTGCCCGACCCCGAATAACTGGGAAGTCCTCACCATAGACAGGGCCGTCACCCCGGCGCCCCTCTTGAATACGACGAATGCCCTGTGCCAGGTCGTCCTTCCCGTCGAGGTCCTCCATTACCAGGTGCACCAATTGCCAGACCCGAACTACAACCACCCGACGCATCCGGGTCAACGGCGCTTTCTGATGGTCTGGCGGAATAATCAGGTCGATGCTAACGGCAATCCCGTGTGGGTCCCCGTCGCCTCCGACGTCGAGGACCTCCAGATCTGCTATGAGGCCCAGTGGAGCGCCCCGCCGACGGCGGGCGCCCCATGCGACCCGAGCCGGGCGTTGGGGTGCTTCCGTTGGAACTGGGCCGCGCCGCCCCCGAACTGTCCCGGGACCGGCCAGCCCGTCACGATCGCCGACATCCGACGGGTCGTCATCCAGATTACCGGGATGGCCCCCTATCCGGCCCCTCAGACCCTGGGCATCGCCCAGCCGCCCTGCGACCCGAATCTACCGCCCCCGCCCGGCCCCCAGCGGTTCGGTCTCCTGTGGTGGCGCACATACACGGTATGCACGGCCAGCAGTCTTCGGAACCTGATGTATCGGGAGACCCTGTTATGACTCGGGCGTTCGGCCGTCCGGGACCTCGGGAATCCAGCATCGGGCCTTCGGGGTCGGGGAGCGATGCGGTCCCCGGGCCTTTATCGTCTTAGTGAGGAGGTAGACCGATGCGACGTCAGGGGCGTCCTTCGAAGGAACGGGGCGTGGCCCTCATCACCACGCTGTTGGTCGCCGTGGTCCTGCTGGGCCTCGGCCTGGCGTTAGTCTTCCTGTCCGAGATCGAACGGTCTTCGGCTTCCCAGGTCCTCCGGGAACGGCAGGCCTTCTATGTCGGGGACGTCGAGCAGACCTATCAGAGTATCGGTCGGGCCGTCCTGGATATGCACTTCATCGGGGGCGGCACGATGAACCAACTCCTGGGAGAGGGCCTGACGCCGGACTGCGACCCTGCGAATCCCCCGCCCAGCACCTGTGATGCCGGCAACCAGGTCCCCCCAAACCTCTGGCAGCTTCGGGGGTCGGCCTGCAAGGGACGGATCCTGCCGGTCCCCCCCGCCGCAGGCTGGAACCTGATGACACCCGCGGGCAATCCCTTCCGCCTCCAATGCGGCAATGCGAGCCTTTTCTGCGATTGCCGGATGGTCCTGCCCAATGGCCAGATGACGCCCCACCGGTTCACGCTCTACGTCCGGAACAACCCCCAGGACCCCAGCGGGAACGTCCTGCAGGACAGCGACTGGGAAATCTCCCTGATCGTCGCCGTCGAACCGGCGGGCGGGCCGCTCCTCCTGGCCGCCCGGACGGTCATGCAGTACGACCTCTGGCTTTTTAATATTTATGGTGATCCGTTGAAAAATCCAAAGCTCCCCGGGTCCTCCGAACAGCAATGAACCCGGCGGGGCCCGCAACCCCGCCCCCAACACCCTATTACGCATTCATCGGGAGGTCCAAAGATGAAGTCCCGAAAAGATGGACACGCCGTGCGACGCTACGGCACCGCCGCCCTCGCCCTGGCCGGGGCCCTCGCCTGGCTCGCCGGCGGCGCCCCCTCGGAAGCCCGCCATGACCCCCTCCGGATTATCTTCACCCAGGCTAAGGAAAAGCCCAATATATATATCGTCCTTGACCAGAGCGGCTCTCTGGCTTTTTGGCCCGATTACTCTGACACCTGCCGGCCGGCCCGACCCCCGGGGGCTTCTTCAGACATTGACCTGTGTACCGGGGTCGACTATACGGACTCCGGTAGCGACTGTCGGGGCCACGGCCACTGGGTCCTGGCCCGGCGGGATTCCAGTTTCTCCTACTGGTACTTCGTCCCCCCCAGCCGGGTCGTCCTGATCAAGAACTTCTTCGGCAACTGCGTGACCCTGTGGGAAATCAAGAAGGAGTGGCTTGCGACCGTACCGTCTTGCCCGGCGACCCCCGTCTGCCAGGGCGTGGACTCCAAGGGCGTTCGTTACTTTCGATTCCCTCGGAACGGGGGTCCGACCGGGGGAGCCTACTTGGACCTGACGACGGGCGGAAGCGGAACCTGGTGGAACTACAATTGCGGAGGTGCTACTCAGGAGCCGCCGGGCGACCCTGCCTACACCCGTCCCCGCCCACCCTTCCGGTTCGTCGAACGCAACAAGGACCTGGCCTTCTGGGGGATGAACCGTTTCAGCGGTAGCGATAGCACCGCATGGGGCTCGGATGCGAGTCGCGTCACGCCGGGCCTCCCGACCGACAACAACAGCAACCAGAGCTCTGTCACCGCCATTAATAACGAAATGGGGACCGTCCAGCCCAAAGGCGCCTGCTCGGGCAATAAGGGCTTCCAGCCGGGCGGCTGGACGCCGACCCAGCGGGGCCTGAATCATGCCAAGGGCGAGCTGGACCAGTGGTTCGGACAGGACAGGGCCGGTCAGTTCTGCAAGCGGCCCTACTACGTGATCCTCCTGACCGATGGCCAGAGCAATAAGTGCAACCCCGGGGTTTCCGGGACTAAATTCCCCCAAGGTGGATGGGGCAACAGTTGTACGGGCTGGAACACGCCGGGCGCTGAAAAATACTGGACCAAGATGCCCCCTGGCCGGGCCGACGACCTGTTCCTGACGAAAGCTCCTCCGCGGGATTGGACTGAGTGCTGGAAATCCAGTCCGCCCCCCGGCGAGAAGTCTCCGACGCCTGTCCAGACGTTCGCCGTCGGCGTCAGCCCGGACGTCGCCCGCTGTGAACTGAACCTCGTGGCTTACATGGGTCGGACCGACGCCAGCCGGGAGGACGCCGGCGTCCGCTGGCAGGACAACACGGACCGGGCGCCCCAGAATCCCCCTGACCCCTCCAGTACGACGACCCTCGACAACTACTGGGCCCCGCCCCGACCCGAATGCTCGGCCTGCCCGCCGGACGTGAAGCCCGACCCCAACCGCACGACGCCCGGCTGTGACCGGCGGTGCGGCAACTACGCTTTCTTCGCCAGCGACCCGGACGAACTCCAGAACGCCTTCAACAAGATCCTGGCCGGCATCCTGGCCGGCGACTACTCGATGGGGACCTCGACGTCCGTCGGGGGCGACATCACGGCGACGCTGGGTTCCGTCCTGGTACCCTCGACCCAGATCCCCACCTGGAGGGGCTCCCTGCGGCACTGGGAAGCCGTCCCGTGCGACACGCCCCCGCTACCGGGCACGACCTTCAAGAACATCAACGAAATCAAGTTCAGCGAACTCTGTCAGAAGCTGGAGGACCCGACGCTCACGATCATCTCGGGCAACCCGAGATGCGGCGATGCGAATGGCAATCCCCAAAACCTGCCCTACTTTCGGCTCCGATGGGACGCCGCCTGTTCCCTCCTGAAGCAGGCCAACCCCGACCAGCCCGATTACAAACGGGCCATCTATACGGTCAGTTCGGCCTGCGGGCGCGCCGACGCGGCGACCGGCCCGTCGCCGGAGTGCCGGACCCTGAAAAAGCTGGTCAAGGGCGATGCCGCTCTGCGCGACTGGCTCCGGAATAATGTCACGACCGTCAACTGGGGGAGCCTGGACCTCAACGGGAATGGAACGCCGGCTTCGACCGACAACGCCGACATCGACATGCTGATCGACTTCATCCTGGGCGGTGACGGGAACGGCGCCAAGCGGGCCTGGCTCCTGGGCGACCTCGTCGGGAGTTCGCCGGTCATCGTCGTCCACCCGGATACCTACATCAGCGGGACGGTCCCGCCGAAGACGGTCTTTGACGCTCTGGTCCAGAACCGTCCGCCGCTGGCCTATGTCACGGCCAACGACGGTTTGCTCCACGCCTTCGAGTTGAAGCATGACCCCAGGAATCCCGGCTCTCCGCCCATCGAGCGTTTTGCCTTCCTGCCGCCCCAGGCCTTCCCGGCCGTCATTCAGTTGTTCCAGAACTACCGCAGTTACGTCCAGCAGGGGAAGAATATCCCCACGGGGCAGGCCGAGGTTCCCAACTTCGACGACCACATCTGGACGATGTCGGCGCCGCTGAATACGACCGACGTGTGGGTCCGGTGGTGGCCCGGCGAAGTCAAGTGGCGGACGCTTCTGCTGATGCCGATGGGTCCGAAGATTCCGGGGCTCTATGCCCTGGACGTCACGAACCCGGCGCAGGACCCCAACCAGCCCTTCTCGGTCTGGTGGTACTGGGACGGGGCCGAGGCTCGAACCCAGGCCTGTCCCACGTGCGACAAGGTCTGGTCCGGCGTTCCCATCGCCCCGAGCTTCCGGGGCGGGCAAGTCATCGAGGGCAAGTTCTACGAAAACTGGATGGTCGGCGTCGTCACGACCGACTCGGCCGACACCCATGTCAAAAGCTACGCCACCTTCCTGGCCGCCGACACGGGCCGGTTAGACCCCTTCAACCACAGCCTGGTATGGCCCAGCGCTCTGCCGACTTGCGACCCCAACGGGAATTCTTTCTGCGTCCCCTTCCACGTCTACGGCAATATGGCCATGCAGTCGGCCGACGTGGACATCAACCGACCCGACACTTTGGCGACCCACGCTTGGTTCGCCGACACCCTCGGCCGGGTCCCGATGCGCTGGCTGGCCGACCCGAATTCCGCCCTATGGCGTCCGAACGCCCCGTCGCCGATCCTGGACCTGGGGCCGACCCAACCGATTTACTTTACGCCAGCTCTGGCCCACGCCTTAGGCCGAAAGGCCATGCTCATGGCGACGGCGACGGGCTCGATCCTCGAAACGGACGGGGACGTAAACGACAAGAACAGGGATTTTTGCGGAAGCGGTCAGTTCTGCACCTTCGTGCAACTGGACCTCTTCAAGGTCACGGATACTAAGGACCTTCAGACGGACCCCAGCCTGCCCCCGGAAAAGCGCCGGTTCCGCCTCCAGATGGCGAAGGTCACCGTGCCCGTGGACGACGATGGGAACGGCACTGTAGACCGGACGCCGACGCTGAGCGAGCACACGCGGGTGACGACCCGGCCCCTCATCATCGTCGAATCTTTCCGAAAGACAGGCGGCCGGCGGGCGCAGGTCTTCTTCCTCCTTTATGACCCGATGGTCCCCAACCCGGAGGCTAACGCATGTACGGGCGAGTCCTTCCTGTTCCCCATCCATGTCGAGTTCTCCGAGGAATCCGGCGGGTCTGTCGGCTTTACGACCCCCTCGAACGCCTGGACGTGGGGTCAGCAACTGAAGCCCTTACGGTCCTTAGGCTTGACGCCGGTCATGGGCATCACGGCCGTGGCCGGCAAGATCGTCGTCGTGCGGACGGGGTACGGGGAAGCCATCGCCACGCCTTTCCTGCCGGGTCATGAGTTTATCCCGGGGAACCCGCCCCTGCCTCAACTTCGGGGCGTGAAGCGGCTTCAATGATTTTCAGAGTCCGGCCCCGGAGGCTGGGGACCGGGCGTATGCGCATGCCCGATGCGCATGTTGGAGAGTCGGGCGAAGGAGGCGTCGATGATCCAAAGGGCGTGGATCCTCTGCCTTAGTCTGGGGATGGTCGCCTGGTGGGTGTGGGCGCAAGAGGCGGCGCCCCCGCCCCCGACGTCCCCGTCGGTGGAGGAACTGCAAAAGGAACTCAAGGCCAAAGAAGAGCAACTTCGGGCCTTGGATCAGACGTACCGGGACCTCCTGGAAAAGGCCCGGGCGACGCAGGACCCCGCCGAGCGACGCCGCCTCATGGAAGAGGCCCTGCGCGTCAGCTATAAAATTCAAAGACTCTATCCAGAATACGAAAGACTGTTCAAGCAACTTCAGCAAAAGGCTCGGCCGACCGAAACGCCGGACCCCCAGGCCGAAAAGCTCCTGGCCCAAATCCGGGAGCTGGAGGCGACGATCCAGCGGATGGTCGAGGATATCAACGGCCGCATCCAGAAGGCCGAACGGGAGACGGACCCCGGCCTGCGGGAGCGGGCCCAGAAGCAAATCCAGCGCATGATCGACGAGCTGAACGAACTGAAGAAGCGCCATCAGGAGCTGGCCGAGCAGTACCGCCGCCTCGTCGAGAAGGCCGCCGAAGCACCCAAGAAGGAAACGCCGAAAGGGGAAAAGCCCCCATCGTGAGATGGGCAGGTCGGCAGGCGGGCAAGTGGGCAGGTAGGGAAGTAAGGGCTTATCCGCAGTCGCTGAGCCCCCGGTTTGCAAATCCCTGGCGGGGACCCCAGAATATTCGGGCCGAACATAAAGATGCATCCGGTCCGAAGGGGGTCCACCGCATGCCGATTCCCGTGGAAGTCTACGAGGCCCTGGAAGACGTCCTGGGCAAGGAGCCGGCTCGTAAACTCGTGCACGGCTTGGAGGAGGCCGTCCGGGCCGTCGTAACGGTGCAGGTGACGGTTCTACGGGACGAACTCCTGGATAAGTTAGTCACGAAGGAGGTCTTCCTCGCCCACATGGAGGCCCTGTGGGCAAAGTTCCAGGAACAAATCCAGGGGCTCCGGGCAGAGTTTCAGACCCAGCTCCAGACCCAGGTCCAGGGGCTACGGCAAGAATTTCAGACCCAGATCCAGGGACTACGGGCAGAGTTTCAGACCCAGGTCCAGGGACTGCGGCAAGAATTTCAGACCCAAGTCCAGGGACTACGGCAAGAATTTCAGACCCAGATCCAAACCCAAATCCAGGGGCTACGCCAGGAGTTCGAGGAACGAATGACCCGCCTGGAGGACCGGGTCGCCCGCTTGGAGGACCGGGTCGCCAACCTGGAAAATCGCATGGCCGTCCTGGAAGGCCAGTACGACCGCCTCAACCTGAAGATGAACTTTCTGATCCTCCTCATACTTCTCCTGATGACGGTCCTGAATCCGACGTTTGTCGACTTCCTCAAGTCCCTGTTCTGACAAGGGCGGGACGGCTTTGATATGGAATACGGCCCGATCCCCATAGCACCGCCCCTTACCTCCCCATTTCCCCTACGCCGCCGCAGAGAGCGCCAGGAGGGACCGGAGGCCCCGCCGGACGAAGACCCGGACCAGGTGCTGACGGTAGGCCGGACCGACGAGCAGGCTCGTCTTCAGGGGGCGGGCCAACCGGGCGACGGCCTCGACGACCCGTTCGACCCAGACGTCCGGGGGTTCCTCGAGCCATTCACTCGGGACGTCGAAGTATCGGGGCATGGGGTTCACGGCCGTCAGACCGACGCGGACGTCCAGGACGCGAGGCCCCGACGTCCGGACCAGGACGGCGACGCCGACCAGGGGATAGTCCACGGCTTGCCGGATGCGGTACTTAAAGTAACGGCCCTGGTATCCGGCCATCCATCGGGGGATGCGGACCTCCGTGAGGACTTCGTCGGGCCGTAAGACAAAACGCCGTTGGCCGTCGTTTAGGAAGAATGCCCGAATCGGGACGAGGCGCTCGCCGGTCGGGGCGACGAGCCGAAGCTGAGCCTCGAGGGCCATCAGGGCGGCCGCCGTGTCGCCCGAATAGGCGGCCCAGCATTGCCGTCCGCCCGGAGCCACGTGGCACACGGTCCCGTCCTTCTTCAAGCAGAACCCGATGCCCTTCCGCCAGAAGTACGACTGGTTGTACCAGTGGCACCGCGTGTCGAGACACACGTTGCCCCCGAGAGTCCCCATGTTCCGGATGTTGTAAGCGGCGACGGCGGCGGCCGCCTCGGTCAGGGCCGGAAAGGCCGAGACGAGCTGAGGGTGGGCGGCCACGGCGTTGAGGGTCTCGGCGGCCCCGATGCGGACCCAGTCGCCCTCCCAGGCGATGCCCCGGAGTTCGGACAGACGCCCGACGGCCAGGAGGTACCGGGGCTCGAACAGCCGTTGACGCATGCTGGGCAGGAGGTCCGTCCCGCCGGCCAGGATTTTCGTGTCAGCCGCCCAGTCGGCCAGGTGCCTCAAGGCCCCGTCCAGGTCCCGGGGCTGGACGAGCTCGAACGGCGGCATGTACCAGACGCCCATCCGTGATCCCGCCGCCATGAAGGGGATTGTGGGATGCAGGATACAAGATGCGGGATGCAGGACGCAAGATGGGGGAGTAAGGGGGGTAGGGACTCATTCGCCCCTCGCCGTTCGCTAAAGCCTGTTTCAACACTCACCGCCGAGGCGCAGAGGACGACGGTCCTTCTTCGATTTTTCTCGGGGTCTTCGGCGTCTCGGTGGTAAAATGAGTGTTTTGAAAATACATTCTACCTATCGCCCGTTCCGCACTTTAGAATTTTAGAACCGGCCAAGCATCCGCCGGCTTGCAAATCCCTGGGGGAAACCTCAGAATATCCGGGCAGACCATAAAGACGCATCCGGGCCAAATGGGGGCCACCGCATGCCGATTCCCGTGGAAGTCTACGAGGCCCTGGAAGACGTCCTGGGCAAGGAGCCGGCTCGTAAACTCGTGCACGGCTTGGAGGAGGCCGTCCGGGCCGTCGTAACGGTGCAGGTGACGGTTCTACGGGACGAACTCCTGGATAAGTTAGTCACGAAGGAGGTCTTCCTCGCCCACATGGAGGCCCTGTGGGCAAAGTTCCAGGAACAAATCCAGGGCCTGCGCCAAGAATTCCAGGCTCAGCTCCAAGCCCACGTCCAGAGCTTGCGCCAAGAGTTCCAGACCCAGCTCCAAGCTCACGTCCAGAGCTTGCGCCAAGAGTTCCAGACCCAGCTCCAAGCTCACTTCCAGGGCCTGCGGCAAGAGTTCCAGACCCAGCTCCAAACGCAAATCCAGGGGCTACGCCAGGAGTTCGGAGAACGGATTGCCGGTTTAGAGGAACGAACGGCCCGCCTGGAGGACCGGGTCGCCCGCCTGGAGGACCGGGTCGCCCACCTGGAAAATCGCATGGCCGTTCTGGAAGGCCAGTACGAGCGCCTTAATCTGAAGATGAACTTCCTGATCCTCCTTTTGCTTCTCCTGATGACGGTCCTGAATCCGACGTTTGTCAACCTCCTCAAGTCCCTGTTCTGACAGAGCCGTTCGGTTCGTGAGAGCGGCGTCGGAACAACCTTTCCCAACGCTCGGAAAGCACGATTTTTCAAGCATCCGGCCGATGGGCAGGTCGGCAGATAGGCAGATAGAAGCCGGGTGGGCAAGGATCAGCCCCAGGGCTTTTGGGACCATCGGCCCATCTGCCGAACTGCCTATCTGCCAAAGCTTGAAAAACCATTCTCCCCGAAGGGTCGGAAAAGTCGAATCCATACGGGTTTTCACGAACCGAACGGCCCTCTTGCATCTCGTATCCTGCATCCTGTATCCTGCATCCCGTATCTCGCGTCCTGGAACTCCGTCTCATCCTGCGGGGGCGCGCCATGCGGCGGTGGCGTGGCTTCATCGTCGGTGCTCTTTTCACCCTATGGGTCGGCCTCTGGGAGGCCTCGGTCCTCTCGGCCCAAAAGCCGGGTCCGGGGATGGTCCCCAAGGCGGAGGAGGACCCCGTGATGGCCCGGTGGGCCCGGCGGGTCGTCGAGAAGACCCTGCCGAACGGATTTAAGCTCCTGGTCCTGCCCCGGGGCTACGTTCCCGTCGTGGCCTTCCACAATTACGTAGACGCCGGGAGTGTCCACGAGTCCCTCGGGGAGAGCGGTCTGGCGCATCTCTTCGAGCACATGGCCTTCAAGGGGACTTCGGCTATCGGGACCTCCGACTGGACGAAGGAGAAAGAAGCCCTCGACAAGATGGAGCAAGCCCACGCCTGCTACCTGCAGGAGAAGTGGAAGGGCGAGCAGGCCGACCGGGACCGGATGCAGGCCTGCTGGGACGACTTCAAGCGCTGGGAGGCCGAGGCCCAAAAGTACGTCGTCACCGACGAGTTTGGCCAGATCGTCGAGCGCAACGGCGGCCGGGGCCTGAACGCCTTCACGACGGCCGACTCGACCGAGTACTTCTTCGGTCTTCCCAGTAACCGAGCCGAGCTGTGGTTCTACCTGGAGTCGGCCCGTTTCCGGGACCCCGTCTTGCGGGAGTTCTACAAAGAACGGGACGTCGTCTTGGAGGAATACCGCCTGCGGGTCGAGAACAACCCCATCGGCCGGATGTTCAATCGCCTCGTCGGCGTGGCCTTCTTGGCGCACCCTTACGGCCGGCCCGTCATCGGATTTCCCTCCGACCTGGAGAATATCGACATCTCGCGGGCCCTCCAGTTCTATCAGGCCTATTACCGACCCAACTATATGGCGGCGGCGGCCGTCGGCCTCATCGACCCCGCGCAAGCGACCGCCTGGGCTGAAAAGTACTTCGGCGGCCTGCCGCCGGCGGCGTCCCGCCTGCCCATCGTGACGGAGGAGACGCCCTTCGAGGGCGAGCGGCGCTTCACCCTGTACCTGGACGCCCAGCCCCTCCTGGTCATGGCCTTTCACGTCCCGGAATTCAAGCATCCCGACCACTGGCCCCTTGAGGCCTTGAGCTACGTCCTGGCCCGCGGCCGGAGTTCCCGCCTGTATCAGCGGCTCGTCCTCCAGAAGAAGCTGGCGGCGGCCGTCAACGTCTTTACGGGCTTTCCCGGTGAAAAGTACCCCCATCTGCTGGTCATTTTCGTCGTCCCCAATCCCGACGTGGCGCTGGACGTCCTGGAAAAGGAGGTCCTGGAGGAGCTGGACTCGATCCGGAAAGACGGCGTCCGGCCCGACGAGCTCGAGCGCTTTAAGGCTCAGGCCCTGCACGACTTCTATAAGACCTTCGAAGATAACGGGCACCTGGCCCGGGAGCTGACGTTCTACGAAAAAGTCGCCGGCTCCTGGCGGAAGCTCTTCGAGACGCCCCGGCAGATTCGAGCCGTCACGGCCGCCGACGTCCAGCGGGTCGTCCAGACTTACTGCGTGCCGGAGCGACGGATCGTCGGGACGATTCAACCGCCGGCCAAGAAGGACGGCGAATAGCGAATGGCAAATGGCGAACGGCGAGTAGCGAATGGCGAGCAGTATGACGTCGCATTGGAACGGCGACCCCGCTCGGGCGAGCGGGGCGTGGATGCCTATCCTGCATCTTGTATCTTGCATCTCGTATCTTGCGTCCTGCCCTATGGAGCCCTCGACCGGAGTGGGGAGATGCGGTCGCGTCACCGTTGGGTGCTCATCGGCTCGTTAGTCCTGTTGGTGATAGGGGTTCTCCCGGGTGGGCGGCCGACTCGGGCTCAGCAGGCACCGCCGACTTCCTGGCGGGACCTGCGGTTTCCCGAGCTTCCGCCCTTTCGACCGCCCCAGCCCCAGGCGTTCCGTCTTAAGAACGGCTTACGGGTCTTTGTCTTGGAGGACCATGACCTGCCCTTGATCCGTCTGGTCGGCTACCTCGACGCCGGAGCCGTTTACGAGGCCAAGCCCGGCGTGGCCGGCCTGACGGGTCAGCTCTTGCGGACGGGCGGCACGCGCCTGCACACGCCTGACGAGGTCGACAGCCTCCTCGACCAGAAGGCCATCGAGGTCGAGATTTCCATCGGCCTCACGAACGGTCGGGTCACCCTGGCGGCCTTGCGGGAGCATTTCGAGACGGGGCTCGCCCTGCTGGCCGAGCTCCTGACGTCACCCCAGTGGGACCCCGAGCGACTGGAAGTGGCAAAACGTCAGCGGATTACTGTCCTCCTGCGGGAAAACGACGACCCGGAGGCCATCGCCCGCCGGGAATTCCAGAAGGTCGTCTTCGGGCCGGACACCCCCTACGGGCGATATCCGACGACCCAGGACATCGGCGCGATCCGGCGGGAGGACCTTCAGCAGTTTTACGAACAGTATGTCCGGCCGGACCGGCTCGTCCTCGGCGTGTGGGGCGACTTCTCGACGCCGACGCTCCGGCGGTGGCTGGAAAAGTACCTGGGTGACTGGCGGCCGCCCCGGACCTCCCTGGCGCGCCCGACCTTCCGACCGACCCGGCCGGGCATCTTCCTCGTGAAGAAGGCGGACGTCACGCAAACGAAGATCCGGATGGGCTACGTCGTCCCGCCCTTCGACCCGAAACGGGCCTATGACCGGGATATTTACGCCCTTCAGGTCGCTAATGTCCTGTTCGGCCAGGGTCTGTCGAGCCGTCTCTTCGTGCGGGTCCGGAGCCAGCTCGGCCTGGCCTATTACGCCTTCAGCAATTATGCCGTCCAATTCGACTATCCGGGTACCTTCACGGTCGCCACGGCGACGAAGGCCGAGAGCACCCTGCAGGCCCTGCGGGCCCTAAAAGACGAACTGGAGCGCATCCGCCGGGAGGGCGTGACCGACGAGGAGGTCCAGGTCGCCAAAGAGGCCTTGATCAACTCCTTTGTGTTCGAGTATGAATCGCCGGCGGACGTCATCTTCAACTACCTGCGGCTGGCCGTGACGGGCCTGCCGATGGACTACCTGGCCCGGTATGTTCCCAACATTCAGGCCGTCACGCGGGCCGACGTCGAGCGGGTCATCCGGACGTACTGGAAGCCCGAACAGATGACCATCCTGGTCGTCGGCACGCCGGAGAAGTTCGACGGCTCCCTGACGTCCCTGGGCCCCGTCCAGGAGATTCCCCTGGGGACGCCGGGGCGGTAAAATTCGGCCGTTCGGGAGTTCGGCAGACGCCGGCCGTCATGGCGGCGTCAAGAGGACACCCGAGCGGCAGGCGTCTTCAAACATGCATGTCGGGTATGTTACGGGAATTCGGAAATTTGCAGGGTCGGGCGTGCGGGGCCCGGAACCCGATGGGCCGCCGACCCGCCTGCTGAGGCAGGCGTCTGTCTCGGATGATTGATGGACGGAGTCGCCCATGATGCCTGAAATTCTCTTTATCGTGCAGGAATCCCCCCAGGGGGGATACGAAGCTTGGGCACCTGGTTTTTCCATATATACAGAAGCCGATACGGATGAAGAACTCCGGCAAATGATCGTGGACGCCGTCCGCTGTCACTTTGACCCTGCGGACCTACCCCGTCTTGTGCGGGTGCACTTCATTCGAGAAGAGGTCCTGGCTCTGTGAGACTCCCGAGGGACGTATCCGCCGACGAACTCATTCAAGCCCTGAGCCGCTTGGGTTACACGGTAACCCGACAGACGGGTAGTCACATCCGCCTTACATGTCAGACCCCCCGGGGAGAGCATCATATAACTATCCCTCGACACCGTACATTACGGGTCGGTACACTTTACCGAATCTTGCGAGACGTGGCCAAGCACTCAGGCACGACGGTGCAAGCACTCGTTCGTATTCTGCGGAGCCATCCTGACTGACTCAAGGTGGGCCGTGTAGAAACGCTTGACAGTCAAGCAATTCGGTCGGCGGGGATTTGCAGGGTCGGGCGTGCGGGGCCCGGAACCCGATGGGCCGCCGACCCGCCCGCTGCCGAACTCCCGAATTCCCGAACTGCCGGATGAGGGACATGCTCATGCCGTTTGGCCGACGGAGCGTGCTCATGACGCTCTTTGGGACGACCCTCTTTACGGGAGCCCTGCTCTCGCAGGTGCCGACCGAATACAGGAAAGAGATTTACCAACAACGGCGGGCCAAGCTGGCCCAGCTCCTGGGCGACGCCCTGGCCATCGTCCTGGCGAACCCGGAACCGGACATCGACGAATTCGTGCAGAATAATTACTTCTACTACCTGACGGGCCTGGAAGTCCCGAACGCGGCCCTCGTCCTCTGGCCGGGAGCGCCCCGGGAGACCTGGAAGGAGATCCTGTTTCTGCCGCCGAAGGACCCCCAGCAGGAGGTCTGGACAGGTCCCAAGCTGGCCCCCGACAAGGAAGCCGCCGAGCTGACGGGTATCGCCACCGTGCTTCCGACGACCCAATTCGAGACGATGTTGGGGCGTCTGCTGAGCCAACACCCGACGGTCGCCATCTTGAACGAGCCCATCGGGCTGAATGACCCGCCGACCCGGTATCTTCAACTCGTGCAGAAGATTCGGGAGCGGTATCCGGCCCTGCCCGTCATCAACCTGTCGGTCCATCTGGACGACATGCGGCGGGTCAAGGACGACTATGAGCTCGGTCTCCTCCAGAAGGCCATCGACATCACCGGGGAGGCCCTGCTGGCGGCCATGCGAGCCGTGCGGCCCGGCATGTACGAGTACGAACTGGAGGCCCTCATCGAGTACGAGTTCAAGCGTCGGGGTGCCATGCAGTTGGCCTTCCCGTCGATCATCGGGGCCGGCCTCCACACGACGATCCTGCATTACAATCAGAACCGGGGCCGGGTCGAGGACGGCGACCTCGTCCTGATGGACGTGGGCGCCCGCTATGCCTATTACTGCGCCGACGTGACCCGGACGGTCCCGGCCAACGGCCGGTTCACGAAGGAACAGCGGGCAATTTACGAAATCGTCCTGGAGGCCCAGAATCGGGCGCTGGCCGCCATCCGGCCGGGCGTCAAGATCCGGGACGTCGTTCACCGGGCGGCCGCCGAATTCATCCGGGAAAAGGGGTACGGGGACTACTTCCCCCACAGCACGTCCCACTACCTGGGGATGGACGTCCACGACGTCGGGGACTACAACAAGCCCCTCGAGCCGGGCGTCGTCATCACCGTCGAGCCCGGGATCTATATCCCGGAGAAGAAGCTCGGGGTCCGCATCGAGGACGACGTCCTCGTCACGGCCGACGGCTACCGTCTGCTCAGCGGGAAGGTGCCCCGGGACCCCGACGAGATCGAGCGGGTCATGGGGAAGAAGCAGTAAGGCCGGAAGACGGTGGCAGTCTACCCCACTCATACAGTTTGTTCGCCTCATTGCCGTACTGTCCCACATGAGGCCTTATGATGTTCCGGAAGGTCCTGATCGCCAATCGGGGGGAGATCGCCGTCCGCATCATCGCCGCCTGTCGAGACCTGGGGATCCGGACGGTCGCCGTGTACTCCGAGGCCGACCGGGCGGCGATGCACGTCCTTTTGGCCGACGAGGCCATCTGCGTCGGTCCGCCACCGGCGACGGAAAGCTACTTGAACATCCCGAACATCATCAGCGCCGCCGAGGTCACCGGCGCCGAGGCGATCCATCCGGGCTACGGCTTCCTCTCGGAGAATGCGGACTTTGCCGAGATCTGCGAAAGCTGTAACATCCGGTTCATCGGCCCGCCGGCGGCGGCGATCCGCAAGATGGGTGACAAGGCCCAGGCCCGCCAGTTGGCCCTGGAAGTCGGCGTCCCCGTCATTCCCGGCTCGGAGGGCATCGTCGAGGACGAGGAGCAGGCCCGGAAGCTCGCCCGCAAGCTGGGCTACCCCGTCCTCTTGAAGGCGGCCGCCGGCGGGGGCGGCAAGGGGATGCGTATCGTCCGGGGCGAGCGGGAGCTGGAGACGGCCTTCCGGACGGCCCAGGTCGAGGCGGCCCGGGCCTTCGGCCGGCCGGACCTTTACATGGAAAAGTACCTGGTCGAGCCCCGCCATATCGAGATTCAGGTCCTGGCGGACGCCCATGGAAACGCCGTCTACCTGTTCGAGCGGGAGTGCTCGATCCAGCGGCGGCATCAAAAGGTCATCGAGGAAGCCCCGTCGCCGGTCTTGACCCCCAAGCTCCGGCAGAAGCTCGGTGAAGCGGCCCTGCGACTGGTCCGGGCCGTCGGCTACGTCAACGCCGGGACGCTGGAATTTTTAGTCGACCGGGACGGCCGCTTCTACTTCATCGAGATGAACACCCGCATTCAGGTCGAGCACCCCGTGACGGAGATGGTCACGGGCGTCGACATCGTCCGCCAGCAGATCCGGATCGCCGCCGGCGAGCCTCTCCCGTGGTCTCAGGACGATTTGCGGATCCGCGGGCACGCCATCGAGTGCCGGGTCTGCGCCGAGGACCCCTGGACGTTCATGCCGTCGGCCGGGACGGTGACCCGCTTCATCGCCCCGCAGGCCTTCGGCGTTCGTATCGACACGGCATTGTACTCGCCGTATACGGTCCCGCCCTACTATGATTCGCTCCTGGCGAAGGTCATCGCCTGGGGCGAAGACCGGGAAGAGGCCCTCAGCCGGATGGTCCGGGCCCTGACGCTCTTGCGGGTCGAGGGGATCCAAACCAACATTCCGCTCCACTTGCGGATTCTGGAAGACGAGGCCTTCCGGCGGGGGCGCTTCTCGACCCAGTACCTGGAGAGCATCCTCCCCCGCTGGCAGGTGACGGCGAGTCCTTAGAACCAGTCTTATAACGCCGACGGGGCCGGGATCGGACCCTCGATATCCGACCATAGACCACAGACCATAGACCATAGTCCCTTTGGGCCCAGGCCGGTCTATGGTCTGGGGTCTATGGTCCATGGTCTATGGTCGGATTTATTGTAATAAGGGCAAATACTCTTTACCCTTTGCCCCCACACCAGGTCCCGCCGCTATTCCGTGAGCTGGTGCGTGATCACTCGTGTGATGTCCCATTGGTCGTAAGGCATCGGCTGGCCCAGTAAGATCCCCTGCCCCAAGGGGATCCCCATGTCTCGGAGGATCTCCAGGTCTTCTGGGTGCTGGACGTGTTCGGCGATGATCTCGATGTCGAAATGATGCGCCAGGTAAATGAAGGCTTCCAGGAACCGCCGGTTATCCAGGGAACGATGGAGGCCGATGACGTAAGAACCGTCGATCTTCAGAAAATCGATGGGCAGGACCCGGAAGTACTGGAAGGAAGAGAAGCCGCTCCCGAAGTCGTCGACGGCAAATCGGAAGCCGTACTCCCGGGCGGCATAGATCATGCGGCGGAGGCCCTCGATGTCCCGCAGGATGGACCGTTCGGATATCTCAAAGACGACGCCGTGGGGGTCGACGCCCATCTGAACGATTTCCTGACACACGCGCTGGAACTGGGCCGGCAGGACGATGAAGGCCGGCGACAGGTTCAGGAAGGCGCAGACGCCCGGGTATCGGTGGAGCCGACCCAGGGCCTTTCGGTACAGGTAGACGTCGAGCTCGATCTGGTCGAGCGGCGGCAAGGCCTCCCACGTGGTCAAAAACTCCTGGGCCGAGATGACGTCCTGGTTCTCGATGATCCGAGCCAGAAGTTCAAATCCCAAGACTTTATGGTCGTGCAAATACACGATAGGTTGAAGGAAGGGGATCAGCCGACCCTGCTCCTTCAGCTCCAGGAGCTGGCGAGGTCGCTCGGCCCACTCGTACCACTGGGTCCGCAGGGGAAAGGTCTGCTTGGGCGTGACCACGCGGTTGCCCCCCATCTGTTTGGCCCGTTGCATGGCCATGTAGCTGTGGCCGATGAGCTCGGAAAGGCTCTGGCCGTGATCCGGAAAGCCGACGACACTACAACTGACCGTGATCCGCAGGGTCCGGTCTTGAACGGGGAAGGCCGCCTGTTCGACGCGCCGCCGGACTTCCTCGGCCCATCGTTGGGCCCCGTCCAGCGCAGTGTCGGGCAGGAGGACGGCGATCTCGTCGTCCCCGTACCGGGCGGCCAGGGCGTTCTCCGGCCATTCGATAAGGCCGGGCAGGGATCGCAAGAGACCGTCGGCGACCGCCACACCGTGCTGGGAGACAATCATCCGGAAGTAATCGACGTTGACGATCACGATGCTGAAGGACCGCCGACGTTGCCACGCCTGGCGGATCATCAACTCGAGGGACTCCATGAACAGACGCCGGTTCATCAGACCCGTCAGGGGGTCCGTCGTACTCATGTGGGTCAACTGGACTTCGAACTGATGAAGCGCCGTCATGTCCCGGATGAACAGGACGATCCCCGTCGTCTGGCCGTCGATGGCCAGGGGGGACGCCGAAAAGAGCAGGTGGAGGACTTGACCCGTGTGAATCTCGATGGGTTGCTGGATGACTTCCGGCTCTTGGGCCCACAGGGGGATGCGGTGCCGGATAAAGAACCGGCTGTCCTCCCCGAAGAGACTCTCCAGGGGTGCCCCCATCAAGGCCTCCCGAGACCGTCGGAACAGAGACTCAAAGGCGGGGTTCACGTCCTGAATCCGGCCCTGGGCATCCAGACGGACGTAGGCCTCTTGGACCGTCTGAAGCGTCAGACGGTTCTCTTCCATCGTCCGTCGGAGCCGGTCGATGGATTCCTGAATCGACTGCTGATAATCCCGAATCGTCTGGGCGAGCCGCTCGACCGGACGCAAGGCCCGGTCCGGCGGGACGACTTCCCGGCCCTGGTCCAGGGCCTCCCCGATGGCCGCCAGGGGCTGAAATACGCGGCGCTCCATGTAAGAATGTACGACCAGCACGGCCAGCAGGTAAAAGTAAAACAGGACGATGGCCATCCCGGCTGTCGTCCAGAGGCTGTGCTTCAACTGCCGGGTCACCCATCCGTCGGCCGCCCAGGCCCGGGTCGGGACTAACAGGAAAAACTGCCAGTCTGTCGGTGCCAGGTTCTGATGGGCGACCCAGTACTCTTCGTCGGCCAGGCGGACCGTCTGGACCTGGGGTGACTGGCCGGTCGCCCCTACGGGGGACGCACCACGGATCTGCCGATCTAATACCTCCAGCCGGAAGGGGTAGTTCACCCCATCGATGGGTAGGGGCGACCGGCCGGTCGCCCCTACCTCGGGCGTGGCCGGCGGCCATGGACTTCCCCATATCTGGCGAGCCGCCGTCGGGGGAAACGCGCTGACGAGGTGGCCCGACTCGTTGAAAATCAGGGCGACGGCATGGACTTGCTCGATGACGGGATTCCGAAGGATCTCGGAGAAAGCCGTCAGGGTGATGTCGGCGGCGACCAGACCCTGGTACGCCCCGTCCGAACCGTAGATGGGCATCGCCGCCGTGAGGACCCACCCCCGGCCTGTCACATCGGGATAAGGGGCCGTCCAGAGGACGCGGCGGCGGGTCGGGTCGACCGAACCCACGAGTTGAAACAGACCCAGGCCTGAGGGTTCGAAGTCCGGGCCATAAGTACGGGCCAGGTCTACACGGGGATAGATACGCATGAAGCCCCGAGCGACGACATAAAAGTAAGTCACGAAGGGGTATTGCCGGCGGAGGGTCCGAAAGTCCTCGACCAGGGCCTCGCTGGCCCGGATGAGACGCCAAGCTTCAGGGTCTCGGGCCAAGGACCGACTCACCAAGATTTCGTCGTCCGTGCCTTCCACCCGTATGACTTGCCCCTGGGAAGACAGGCGGTACCCCGCCTCCGACGAGAGCGTCGGTCCCTCTCCCGGACGGCCGGAGACCGCCCCTCGTACCGCTCGCTCCATACGGGCGCTCAGAAACATCAAGAAGTCTTCAATGGACTGAACCCGCAGGCGGACAGTCTGCTGATAGCCGTGGGCCAGGACCGGCAGGACCTGATCTCGGAGGGTCGCTCGCTGATTCTCCTCCCAGAGCCGCTCGCCTCGGCGGAGGCTATATACGCTATACCACAGGGTCAGAATCAGGATAACGACCCCCGCCCCAATCAGGACATAATAGACACGGCGCCAGAAGCGCCACGATTGATACTCAAACATACCTCACCCGTGGCTCCCAGGCCCCATCGGGACGAATAGCGGATGACGAACAGCTCCCCCCATCAGCCATTTGCCGCCCCAGGGGATCCCTACCCGCTATCCGCCATTAGGCTATCGTAGCATCCCCCCTACCTAATACTATAGGGCCTCATGTAGGGCGGTAAGGCCGGAAGACGGTGGCCCCTTTACCCCACGCATACAGCTTGCTCGCTTTTTGGCTCATTGCTCCCAGCTGATAGCTTATCAGGGCCAAGGCATGTCGGGAAAGCGCCATGCGTCACCCGCTACTCGCTTTCGTCATTCGCCCTTCATCCCTGAGCAGGCCCTCTAAGGCCGCCAAGACTCGGGCCTGCACCTCTCCCAGGGAACCCCGCAGGACCAAAGCGGCCGCCCTCGAGTGGCCCCCACCTCCAAAGCGTTTCGCCAACGGCAAGAGGTCGATCTGGCCGTTGGCCCGAAGGCTGACGCGAAAGGTAGCCGGCTCGATCTCTTTCAGGAGGGCCGCCACTTGAACGCCCCGAGTCTTCAGAGCATAGTCCACAAAGCCATCCGTGTCTTCATACCGAGCGTCAACGGCCTGGAGCATCGACTGCGTGACCGTCATCAGGGCGATCCGGCCGTCCATCCTCAACTGGAGAGTGTCCAGGGCCATCCGCAGAAGCCGCCATCGGCGCTCCGGGTATTGTCCAAAGACCCGACGGACCAGTTCCTCGGCGGGCACGCCCCGTTGGACCAGTTCATAGGCCCATCGGAAGGTGTCCGGCCTCAAGTTGTACTGAAAGTTGGCCGTGTCGGATATAAGCGCCACGTATACGTCCTCGTAAAAGGCCGGCGACGCCGGGAGTCCCAACCGTTGTTGGAGCTCGTACAGCATCGTCCCGACACAGGGCGCCCCCGGGGCGACCCAGTTGAGGTGGGCGTACCGGGTATTGCAGGCGTGGTGGTCGATGTTGACCCACAAGGGGCACTGCTCCCAACCGGTCAGGTCGGCCCGCCGGGGCTCGGTACACTCGATGAAGACCAAGACGTCGAGACCCGGTGGGACGGCCCCGACGACCCGGACGGCCTCCGAGCCCTTCAGGAAGCGGAGGTTCTCCGGGACGTTGTGACGGTTCATCAGGATGACTTCCTTGCCCTGGGCCCACAGGAGCTCCGCCAGGGCCAGTTGGCTCCCGATGGCGTCCCCGTCCGGGTAGGCATGGGAGCATATACCGATACGGTCCGCTTCCATCAAACGTTGCCAGATGCGGCCCATCGTATCCGCATGGTCTGTCATGGACTCACTCCCATCAGCCCGTGAGAGTCTTCATCCGCTCGATCTTTCTGACTTACAATCTTGGTGACGTCGTGACGGCGTCGGTGGACGGCTTCGTTCACACAGTACTATTCGCCATTCGCCACTCGCCATTCGCCATTCGCCACTCGCCATTCGCCATTCGCTATCCGCCACTCGCTCTTCGCCCCTGGTCCCCACCGTCGGCCGGCAGGGGCGGGGGGACAAAGAGCCACGTCTCCGGGGACGGATGGGCCCGGAATCCGACCGCCTCCCGTTGGACGTGCCAATACCAGAGGTAGGTCCGGAACTCCCGACGAATCCGGACATAGGCCTCCACGACCGTGGGGTCCCCGGCGGTCCAGCGCGCCCAGAGCTCGGCCAGCGTTTGCGAAAGCTCCAAGAGCCGGCGTCCAATTCGACCCAGGGCGTGGGCCTTCTCTTCGAGGAGCTCTCGTTCGACCTGTTGGAGGTGAGCTTCTTCTACAGGTCGGAGCATCCTCCACCCCGTCCGCCGGTGAAAGGTCATCCGAGTATAATCACTTACGGGCCATCCGGCAATTCGGGAGTTGGGCGATGGGGATGCCGGCGGTTCCATCGTAAGGTAGAGCATGAGGCAAGGCAGGCCCCGAAGGCGGGCGCCAAGAAGGGGAGGAGCCGAAAGAGCCTCCCCCGTTCCCGGTCCACTCGGCCGCCTTACCCTCATTGCCCGCCATGCCGCATTCCCGAACTCCCGAATTCACGGCAATTCGCCCCGGTGGTGCAGGAAGCGTTCGACGCACTCGACGTGCAGGGGTCGATACTCGGTGACCCGGCCGGCCACGGCGGAGGCGGCGACCGTCAGGGGCGAGGCCAGATAGACCTGACCGGGCCCGCTCCGGCCCGGGAAGTTGCGGTTCTGGGCGCTGATGGTCACCTGGTCGGGGGACGTGCTGGCGCCGGGACCGGCGTTGATGCAGGCCCCACAGCTCGGCTCCAGGAGGATGGCCCCGGCGGCCTCGAAGATCTTCAGGTAGCCCCGCCGTTCGCAGTACCGGCGGACCTCTTGAGAGCCGAACTGGATGTAAAACCGGACCCGCGGATGGACCCGGCGACCTTGCTCGAGGGCCTCGTAGAGGACGAGGGCATACATGTCCATGTCCTCGGCCTTCCCGCCCGTGCAGGAACCCCCATAGGCGATGTCGACCTGGACCTCGCCGGGAAGCTCGTCGATGAAGATGCCGTTGCCCGGGTCGCCCGGCCGGGCCACGAGGGGCCGGAGCTCGTCGGCCCGGAAGGTGAGGACCTCGGCGTATTCGGCGCCCGGGTCGCTGAAGAGGCCCTCGCAAAGGCGTTCGGCCTCGGACCGGGCCATCCCCCGGCGCTCGACGAGGAACTCGACGGTCTTCTCGTCGGGGGCCACGATGCCCGTGAAGCCGCCGATCTCGGCCGTCATGTTCGTCAGCGTCGCCCGCTCATCGACGCTCATGGCCCGGACCGCCTCGCCGTCGAACTCGATGACCTTCCCGATGGCTTGGCCCGACTTCACGAAGGGGTGCCGTAGGATGGCCAGGACGATGTCTTTGGCCGTGACGCCCCGGGGCTTCGAGCCCTCGATACGGACCAAGACCGTCTCGGGGACTCGGACCCGGACGTCCTTGGTGATCCAAGCGTTGAAAATGTCCGTCGTCCCGATGCCGAAGGCGAAACACCCGATGGCGCCGATGTGGGTCGTATGGGAGTCCGTCCCGACGACGACCTGGCCCGGCAGGGCGTAGGTCTCCAGCATGATGCTGTGGCAGATCGCCTCGGAACCCCGTCGGTCCGGCAATTCCCCGTGGAGCCGGATCCCCTGCTTCCGGCAGAATTCTTCCTGTCGGACCTTCAGCTCGTAGGCCAGGTCGAGGAGGCCCATCCGCCGTTTTTCCTCCGGCATGACGAGGTCGAGGTAGGTCAGGTGGTCCCGGAAGCAGAGGATGGAGTCGGGGTCCGTCACGCGGGCGTCGGGACCGACGAGTCGCTCCAAGTAAATGGCCGCCATCGGGGTGACGTATTCGTGGCTGAAGCGCCAGTCGGCGACGACGAACCCGGCGTCGCCGGGCCGGACGGCCGGGACGCCGACGACGTCCCGAACGGCGTCGACCCGCATGTGGCGGGCGATGATCTTCTCGGCCAGAGTCATCGGCCGCCGGGGCGTCCGGATGGGGGGGACGTACGCCAGACCCTGAAAGCGGGCCACGTTAAAGCCAAAGAGGCCGCCGTACTCGATGACCTGCCGAGTGATGGGATCGGTGCCCTCCGTGAAAGCCGACAACGGGATGGGGCGGCCCCGACGGATGTCCTCGATGAGGTCGAAATTCGTACTCGTGAGTAAGCCCAGGTTCTGACAGTTCTGGTTGTAGATCCGCTCGATGTTCTCGGCGAGGACGACCTGGATACCGGCATTCATCTCGGCGAAGGGGCTGTGTTCCCGACTGGAGCCCTTGCCCCGGCGCTTGCCGGATACGGAGGCCACGAAGCCGCCCTGCCGGACATCGCCCGGCCGGATGGGAAACTCGCCGCCGGCCTTCAGGCCCGTGTAGACGTAGTCGGCGATGCGCTCGTCGTAGTAGTAACAAATGTGGGCCGGTGTGATCTCGTCCGTGCTGATGTCGTCCCGGAGCTTGATCGAGGGGTCCCAGGGAAGGTCTTCACCCTCCAGCTGGCGCCGGATCAAGGCCGGGTCTTCGGTCAGGAAGAGGACCCGACCCCGAAAGACCAGTCGGTCGGGCCGGCGTCGAATCGGTCGATCAAACCATCGGGTCATGGTCCGCCTCCCTCCCCCAGCCGCTTATCCCCGGGACCCCATCGTCGGGACCAAGTCGATAGCCTGCTCATTCGGACCGCCGCTTCCCTCCATCTTGCAGAGCCGCCCGGGTCCGTTCGCCCTCCGCCGCGATGAGTTCCGCGAGACGCAGGAGCATCCGTTCGGACCGCTCGTCCATCGCCTGCAGGAGAGCCACGACGTCTTCGTGCTGGCGGGCCATCTGCTCCCGGCCCGCCTGGATGCCCTCCTGGATGGCCCGCAGGAGGGCCATCGCATCCTCGTGCTGGCGGGCCGTCTGCTCCCGGAAGGCCTGGATCAGACCGACGACGTCCTCGTGCTGGCGGGCCGTCTGCTCCTGGAAGGCCTGGATCAGACCGACGACATGCTCGTGCTGGCGGGCCGTCTGCTCCCGGCCTGCCTGGATGCCCTCCTGGATGGCCCGCAGGAGGGCCATCGCATCCTCGTGCTGGCGGGCCGTCTGCTCCCGGCCCGCCTGGATATCTGCCTGAATAGCCGTGACGGCCGCCTTCATGTCCCGCCCGTTCCGCCAGGAGATAATCGTCAGGACGATGGAAAGGAAGGTAATTGCGAAACCGAAAATCTCCATGCCCATGGGACCACTACTCGTCGCCGAAGGATCGGTCTAAGTTAGAAAGTCATTCTCCCTCTTGCAACACTAAATGAAAGACCCGGACGCCCAGCTCACGGGCGTCCGACCCCAGACCGAGAGCGGCCGGGACGAAAGTTCGGTCGACCCGGACCTCGAGGGTCACATATTCCTCGAGGCCCAAACGTTCTGCCGTCAAGGGATAGACCTTCAAGACCGGGCCCGGGTCCCGAAGCGCCCACTCGTCCAAGGGCTGGCCATTCAAGGCCAGGGTCACCCGCTGGGGGGCGTCCTTAAAGGCATCCCGATTGGAGTCCAGCTCGATGTAGAGACGGGCGCTCTTCTTCGGGTTCAGGAGCTGGGCGACGGCCCGACGGGTCGTCCACCGCCACCGCTGGACCGGGTCCGCCGGATTGGCCTCCAGGTCGTACCAACCCTCGACGTAGCGGACCAGGGGCTGGAGGGGCGGGGGCAGGACTTCGACCTCGCCGACCTGATAAGCCCGGCGGCTCATCTCCTTGGGCCCTTGCAAGGGAATGCGGGGATGGGTCCCCGAGACGTCGTAGATCCCCAGGGCGACCCGATAGGTCCCGGGGTATAGATAATCCGGGATGAATACGACCCGGCGATACTCGATGGCCTCTCCGGCTTTCCAGTCGCGTGTCGACTTCGGCGGCCGGTGGTCGGCCGTGAAGGACAGCGTGTCCAGGGGGTCGATGAAGTGGACGAATATATAGCCGTCGTAAGGAATCCCTCGAAAGTCGGGAAGGGTTTCAAAGCGGTAGTGCATTTCCAGGACCTGACCCGGCAGGACTTGGACGGGATTCAGCCGTACCTGGACGGACACAGCGGGTCGTTCTCGCCGGCAGGCCGGTGCCGTCCCAGCGATCCACGTGATACTCGACCCGACCGAGAGTATCCACAGCACGCCCTTCATACCGATGCGCATGGATCACCTCCCCGAGGACCCGGTAGAGTACAAGCGATCGCATAAATCCGACCATAGACCCCAGACCATAGACCGGCTGGGGCCCAGGGGGTCTATGGTCCATAGTCTGGGGTCGGATATCGAGGCCGTCGGATTTATGAGCCTGGTTCTAACGACGTCATCACGGAGCTTGAAAAAATCATGTCCGAGGCTATCCTCCGGACCGAACGGGGCGTTCACGGGATGGAGATGCGCCAGTCACTCTCGATGCCGTCCTTCCGTTTAAGACTGGCGATGTTCGCCAGTTCGGACGGGTCCGGCTCGGTCACCGACAGCCAAGCGTCCAAAATCTCTCGGGCGACCGCCTCGGTCACCAGGCGCCCGCTCATGGCCAAGACGTTGGCGTCGTTCCAGAGGCGAGCCCCCTGGGCCGTCTTAGCATCGTTGCAAAGGGCTGCCCGTATGCCCCGGATCTTGTTCGCGGCGATGGAGACCCCCGTGCCCGTGTAGCAGACGACGACCCCAAAGGCGGCCTCGCCGCTGACGACTTTTCGGGCGACCTCCCAGGCGACCTCGGGCCACGGCTCGACCTTACCGGTCACCAGAGCTCCCATCGGGATGACCGAAAAGCCCTTTTGGGAAAGGTATTCGTAGGCCGCTCGAGCGGCCGGGTAGACGTCATCAGCCCCGACGACGACGGTCTTTGTCCCTTCCGGCATCGTCCCACCTCCAGCATGGGAGCGCTTGAATTCGTCTTTTCCCTAACCCCTTGCGGGGCCATCCCCCATCCGTCCGGTACGTCTGGGACGGGGATACGCCGAGGCCGTGGATACACGCTCTCGAGGGCCGGCTTCACACCCCAAAGACGGCCCAGTCCCCGACACCGAACGCCCCCATCATACTCGGACCAGTCTCATAAATCCGACGGGATCGGGATCGGACCCCCGATATCCGACCCCAGACCCCAGACCATAGACCCCTTGGGCCCAAGCCAGTCTGTGGTCCGTGGTCTATGGTCGGATTTATGAGATCGCCTGTACATTTTAGGGGAGGCCGTGACGGTCGGCAAAGTCCATCAGGGCCGCCAGGGCGTTTTCCAGGACGGATTCCGACGTGGCAAACGAAAGCCGCAGGTAGCCCGGCATCTGGAAGGCTTCCCCGGGGACGGTCGCCACGTGGGCCTCTTCCAAGAGCCGTAAGGCCAGGCCAAAATCGTCCGTCTCCAGGGCCCGGAGCCACTCTTGGACGTCGACCCATACGTAGAAGGCGCCCTGAGGCATGTAAGGCCGCAGGCCCGGCCGTCGAGCCAGCCGGTCATAGACCCAGCGGCCCCGGCGTTCGTACGTCGCCCGCATCGACTGAATCGAGTCAGGCGGGAGCTGAAGAGCGGCCCGGGCGGCCCACTGGCAGAAGGACGTCGGATGCGACGTACTGTGACTCTGGACCGTCGTCATGGCGGCGATCCATGCCTCCGGCCCGACGGCCCATCCGACCCGCCAGCCCGTCATGCAGAAGGTCTTCGAGAAGGTGTTGACGGACAGGACCCAGGGCTGGGCCTCGGGGACGAGCTGGAGGGGGTGCCAGTGGCGGTGGGGCGGAAACGTGAGGTCGGCATAGCACTCGTCAAATACGATGAAGACCTCCCGTTCGACGCTCCAGGTCACGATGTCTCGAAGCGCTTCGGGCTGAATGACCTGACCTGTCGGGTTGTTGGGCGTATTGAGGATCAGGGCCCGCGTGCGGGCCGTCCGATACCGGTTCAGGTCGTCGACCGTCGGGAAGAAGTCGTGGGCCGGCGAAGTCGGCACGAATACGGGGACCCCGTCGGCCAGACGGACCTGTTCGTAGAAGGAGACCCAGCAGGGCGTGGGGATCAGGACCTCATCGCCCGGATTCAGGAAGGCCATAAAAAAGTTGTAGAGCGCTTGTTTACCGCCCGACGTGACGATGACCTGGTTCGGGCGGATCTCTACGCCCAGGCGAGCCGTCTCCCGTTGGGCGAGGGCCGTCCGCAGTTCCGGGATCCCGGCCGGAGCCGTATACCGTGTATGTCCAGCCCGCATGGCTTGGAGCGCCGCTTCCTGAATGGAAGCCGGTGTCGCAAAGTCCGGCTCCCCGGCCGTCAGGTTCCAGACGGGAATGCCTTGCCGTTGAAGGGTCTGGGCCCGCTCGTTCATCTCCATCGTGCGGGCCGGCTGGACCCGCTGAAGCCGCTGGGCCAGCATAGCTTCACTCCGTCTCGGGGCGGCCGCGACTACAGTACACAAACACGACGGGGGCATTAGGATAGGGATGCAAGATGCAGGATGCAAGATGCGGGATTATCATAGCCCTTCGGTTCGTGAGAACCTGCATGAATTCGGCTTTTCCGACCTTTCGGGGAGGACGGTTTTTTGAAGTAAAGGAGTGACGGAGTGACGAGCCACGGTCTTGGGCCGACGGGCCGGTCGGGATCATCCTTCTATCGTCACTCCGTCACTTCGTTACCGTTACTCCGTCGCCTTGGAGGCCAGTCCATGGACTTGTTCTGGCTGATCTTCATCGCCTTGGCGTTGTGGCCGAACGTCGCCCGCCGGCTTCTGGAATTCCAACGCCAGCGGCTCATCCGCCAACTGGAAGTCCAGCGGCAGTCCCGGGTCGTCGTCATGATCCACCGGCAAGAGACGATGAGTTTCTTAGGCTTCCCCGTGTACCGTTACATCGACATCGAGGACTCGGAAGCCATCCTGCGGGCCATCAAGATGACAGACCCGGACATGCCCCTGGACCTGATCTTGCACACGCCCGGCGGCGTCCTCTTGGCGGCCAGCCAGATCGCTCGGGCCCTCAAGCGGCATCGGGGAAAGGTCACCGTGTTCGTCCCCCACTATGCCATGTCTGGCGGCACGCTGATCGCCCTGGCGGCCGACGAAATCGTCATGGACGAAAATGCCGTCCTCGGTCCCGTCGACCCCCAGCTGGGGCAGTACCCGGCCGCCTCCATCGTTCGGACGGCCCGGATGAAGTCGCCCCAAAACCTGTCGGACCAGTTCTGCGTCCTGCTGGACCTCGCCGAGAAGGCGACCCGTCAGGTCGAACAGCTCGTCTTGGAGCTGATCAGCGACAAACTGCCGGCGGACCAAGCGCAACAATTGGCCCGTCTCCTGGCCGAGGGCTACTGGACGCATGACCGGCCCATCACGGCCGAGGAACTGCGCCGCTGGGGCCTGCCCGTTTCTTGCGAAGTGCCTCGAGAGATTTATGCCCTCATGCAACTCTATCCCCAGCCGATTCGCCACGTCCCGACGGTCGAGTACATCCCGATCCCGTACCGGCCCGCCCCGCGGGGGCGCCCGACGGTCGAGGACTGAGCATGGCCGGGACTGAACGCCCACCACCCGATGCCGGTCCTTGTGGCCCGGCGCGGGACTTCGATATATAATGGCCGTGCGAGGAAAGACCCCGATGGCAGGTCTCAAGGAGCGTGTCCGGGCCGTTCAGCGGGGCTGTGGGTTCGTCGGCGTCTCCCGCCCGGCGGAGGACCGGCGGGCCGCCTGGATGGCCTACCGGCGGACCCGCGGAGGACCGGTCGAGACGTTGACCTCGCCGGGCGGCCTCATCCAAACGGACATCCTGGGTCAGGAACGGGAGACGCCCTTCGGACCCTGCTTTTTCCGGGAGAAGTGGCTGATCCCTGAGGCCCGCTTCCCGTGGGACGAACTCCGGGTCTGGCCGGCCCGCCTGCTGGCCCTCCGGGCCGAGGATTGGGCCGTCGGGTCCCTGGCCGACTGGATTTATCTGGACATCGAGGCGACGGGCCTCGGCGGCGTCGGCGTGGTGGCCTTCCTGGTCGGCCTGGGCTTCTGGGAGGACGGCATGCTCCGGGTCCGCCAGTATTTCCTGCGGGACCTGGACGAGGAACCGGCGATGTTGTGGGCCGTCGAGCAGGACCTCCGGGAGGCACCGGGCATCGTGACGTACAACGGCCGGGCCTACGACCGACACGTCCTCTGGAATCGGCTCCGGCTCCACCGGATGGAGTTGGACCTGCGGGCGTGGCCTCACATCGACTTGTACCCCTGGGTCCGGAGCCTCTGGTCCGGCCTCTGGCCAGACGTCCGGCTTCAGACGGCCGAGGCTCAGTTGTGGAACATAGAACGGACGATGGACCTGCGGGGGTCTGAAATCCCGTCGGCCTACCGACTGTATCTGACGCAGGGATGGCACGGGGCGCTGTATCAAGTCCTGGAACATAACCTTCAAGACGTCCGGAGCTTGGCCGGCCTGGCCCTGTATCTGGCCCGGTGGCTGAACGACCCCCGGTCCGACGGCCTGGACGTCGGGACTCGCTTTCGTATCGCCCGTCGGCTTCTCCATCGGGACTGGCGGTGGGCCTTGGAGGTCTGGGAGACCGTCCTGACGGACCCCGAGGCTCCGGCCGCCTTACGAACGGCCGTCGTCTTCCAGGGCCTCCGCGTGATCCGCCGCTTCCGGGCCTGGACGGACCTGGACCGTTGGGTCCGATGGCTGATCGGCCAAGCGCCGGCGGCCCTGACGGCGCCGGCCTGGGCCCGGGTCGCTTACTATGCGTATCGTTACTTGCGAGATGCTCATCGGGCGCGTTGCTTGCTGGCTCGGGCCCTCCGCCATCGGGGGGTCGCGCCCTCGGATCGGCAACGATGGAAGCAACGACTGACGTGGCTCGAAAGGCGTCGACAGCCACCCCTTCCCACGTCGCCCGATTCCGCTTCACCCGCCTCGACCGCTACGTCGTCGGCGAAATTTTCCGACAGTTCGGCATCGCCGGAGCGGCCCTGACGGTCATCTTGATGTCAGGCCCGCTTATCGATTACGTGGAACTGATCGCTCGGAAGGGCCTGTCCCTGGGGTGGCTCTTCTACTTGTTGGCCCTGACGGTCCCGGCCGTGGCGGCCCTCGTCCTGCCCATTGGCTTCCTGATGGCCGTCCTGGTGGCCTTTAGCCGGATGGGCGCCGATATGGAATTAGCCGCCCTGCGGACCCTGGGGTGGTCCCTCCGACGCTTGGCCGTGCCCGTCCTGGGGGCGGCCCTGCTGGTCGCCGGCCTGACGTGGGGCATCACGGCCTTTGGGATGCCTGGGTCCAATCGGCGGCTGAGCCTGACGCTGATCGAGCTCTCCTTCCGGCGGTCCTTCACGGGCCTCCAGCCGCGGGTGTTCTTCGGCGACCTGCCGGAGGGGATCCTGTACGTCCGGGAGGTCGTCCCGGGCGGGACCCGCTGGCAGGACGTCATCTTCGTCGACCGGCGGGACCCCCGCGCCCGGCGGCTAGTCGTCGCCCGAGAAGCTTCCGTCCGGGACGTGGCCGGCCCCGTCCCCCGGGTCCAAATCACGTTTTCTCAGGGCCACATCTACCGACTCGAGTTCGGCCAGGAACGGAACTATCACCGGTCGGACTTCGACCGATTGGAGATCATCCTCCAGTTGGGCCTGAACGTTACCCCCGAGCACTATCCCAAGGGCGACCGGGAGATGACGCTGACCGAGCTCCGACGGGCCATGGCGGCCCGTTCG
Source organism: bacterium HR11 (assembly GCA_002898535.1). Classification (NCBI taxonomy): domain Bacteria; species bacterium HR11. The sequence continues at coordinate 112,706 of BEHN01000003.1, read as the reverse complement.
CCTGACGACCTCTACTACAAGAATCTGGCCGTCGAATATCACAAGCGGTGGGCGATCCCCTGCGCGGCCATCGTCTTTGCCCTGATCGGCTATCCGCTCAGCGTCCGGAACGTCCGGAGCGGCCGATTTTACGGTTACGCCGTCAGTATCGCCATCATGTTGGTCGCCTACATCGGCATCTTCCTGGGAGAGCACCTGGGCGACCAGGGCCGGATCCCGGCTTGGTTGGCCGCCTGGAACCCGCATCTCCTGCTGGGCCTGCCGGCCGTCGTCCTCTGGACTCGGTTGGACCGACCTGTCCGGCGGACCTGGCGGGTCCGTTGGCCGACCCGCTGGCGGCTGGTCCCGGCATGGGAAAACCCGCATGGCCCCTGGCGACGGTGGGCCTGGCTGACGTACATCGACAGCTACCTCATCCGCACGTGGGTCCGGTACTTCATCGCCATCAGCCTCGTCTTGCTGAGCATCTACCTCGTCGTCGAGGCCTTCCACCTCGTGGACGACATCGTCCGGAGCCAAGCCCCTCTCTCGGCCCTGGTCCTCCACCTGGTCTTTGCGGCACCGGGCTTTTACCATCAGCTCCTCCCGATGGTCTTGGCGATGAGCTTGATGGTCACCCTGGCCGTCCTCGAGAAGTTCCGGGAGGTCACGGCCATGAAGGCCCACGGCATCAGCTACTACCGGGTCATGGCCCCCCTGCTGGTCATGACGGGCCTGACGGCCGTGTTGGACTTCGGTCTTCAGGAACGGATCCTGCCCTGGACGTCCCAGATGGCGACGGCCTACAAGCGGGTCGTCAAGGGCCGCCCCCTCCAGCCGACCCTGGCCGTCCAGTGGCTTTTTGGCCAACGGGGCTACCTCTATCACTTTGACGCCTTCGACTCGACCCGCCGAGAGATGTTCGGCTTCGATATCTACGGCCTGAACCCTACCCGCTGGGAGGTGGACTGGCACTGCCAGGCCCGACAGGCGGTCTTTCGACCGGAGGCGCCCGGCTGGTACCTGCAGGACGCATGGTGCTACGAGTTCCATCCGGCGCCCCGGTTCACCCGTTATGCGAGGGCCGTTGCCCGTCTGCCCGAGCCGCCGACTTACTTCGAGTCAACCCAACAGCCGCCCGAACAGATGAATATCCTGCAGTTATTCCGATACATCCGGGAACTTCAGGCCAAGGGCTACCGGAGCCGATCCTGGGAAGTCTACTGGGCGATGAAGTGGGTCGCCCCCCTGGGGAGCCTCGTCCTGTTCCCCCTGGCGATGGCCCTGGCGCTCCAGGGCGCCCGCCTGGGCACGGCCTACGGCGTCGTCGTCGCCCTCCTCATCGGATTTTTCCACTGGCTCCTCGTCCAGTTCGCCCAGATGATGGGCCTCGTCGAGGTCCTGCCGCCCTGGGCCGCCGCCGGCCTGCCCTATGGCTTTACCCTCCTGGTCGGCCTGTGGTTCTTTACACGCGTCCGGACGTGAGACCCTCGAGGCGAAGACGAAAATACAGGATGCGGGATGGCCATCCCCGCCCCGCTCATTCGAGCGGGGTCGCGAGATTTCAAAACCCGGTCCGGGTCCCAGGATCGGGAATTCGGCCGATGGGTCAACAGGTCAGCTTCATTCAAAGCGGGGTCATGTCGTATCCCGGCCTCGCTCGCCGGGGGACGGGGTCGCCATTTTAACGGGACGTCGGGACGGGGTTGAATAACAGAGCCGTTCGGGGGGGTGAGAAGCGCGATGGGAAGCGGAAAGGGCACCTCCACGAAAGCACGATGTCTCAGGCATTCGGCAGTTGGGCAGGTCGGCAGATGGGCAGTTGGGCAGTTGGGCAGTTGGGCAGTTGGGCAGGTCGGCAGATGGGCAGGTCGAGAGACGGGCGTCGATCCCCGGCCCACCGGCCGTCATGCCGGGGGCTTCCGGAGAGAGCCCGCCGTCCTGCGGGCGTCATCTTCATGAACCGCCCGTCCTGGCCGGGTCATCCGGAGGAAGCTTGAAACATCGAGATCGCCGGACCATCGTTTTCCCGGATGGGAGCAACATTTCTCCCAACCGAACGGCTCTGATAAGGGACCTCGGAGACAGACGGCAGACCATTCGCCACTCGCCGTTCGCCATTCGCCATTCGCGATTCGCCGTTCGCTACTCGCCATTCGCCATCGTAACGGGATGGCGGGACGACGGGACGGACGGAACGGCTATGTGAGCTTAGCCCTGGAGGGTTTCGATGGACTGGCGGGCCCTACTCATGGCGTTCATCACCGTCTTTCTGGCCGAGATCGGCGATAAGACTCAGCTCATGGTCGTCTCCCTGGCGGCCCGGCACCGGTCGCCCTGGATGGTCTGGCTGGGTGCCTCCCTGGCCCTGATCGCCGCCACGACCGTCGGCGTGGCCGTGGCCCAGTGGCTCACCCTGTGGGTCCCCGCCGGGGTCCTGCGCATCGGTGCCGGCGTCCTGTTCATCCTCATAGGAGTCCTGATGGTCCTGGACGTCCTTTGAGGCCCGGGCCGGGCGTTCGGCTGACCCGGCGTTTTCACGACACGCCCTCGATTACCCGACACCCACAGGAGGACCTTCCCTATGACCGTCATCGGCATGTTGGGATGCGGCACCGTCGGGACGGGGTTCCTGGAGGTCCTGAAACGACGCCGCTGGCACGAGGGCCGCTTCCAGGTCCGACGAGCCCTCGTGACCGACCCGCAACGGGAGCGATGGCTCCCCATCCCCGTGGAACTCACGGACCGACCGGAGGCCGTCGTCAGCGACCCCGACATCCAGGTTGTCGTCGACGTCTTACCCGACAGCGCCGCGGCGTATGGCCCCGTCGTTCAGGCCCTGGAAAACCGGAAGGCCGTCCTCACGGCCAACCGGGCCTTGGTCGCCGAACACGGACTCGAGCTCGAGCAGTTGGCCCTTCGACAGAACGTCCCCTTCCTGTACCGAGCGGCCCTCCTGGCCGGTGTGCCGGCGGCGGTCGCCCTCCGGGAGTACACGCTTGTCTCTCCCGTCCGGGCCGTCTGCGGTGTCCTCCACCGGGCTGGCCACGTGGTCCTGACGGCGATGACGCAGGGGCAGTCGCCTGAGGATGCCCTTCAGGAAATGGCCGAGGCGGGCTACGTCTCCGCCCGGTCTGCGGCGGAACCGGACGGACGGGAGGACCTATGGAGTCTGGTCCTCCTCGTCCGGACGATCACCGGTGCCTTCCCTCGGCTGGATCACATCCGGCGCCGGGGGCTCCAGGGGATCGAGCCGGCCGACCTGGCGGCGGCCCAGCGGATGGGCTTCGTGATCAAGCCCCTCATCTTTTGGGAGGAGACCCCCCAGTGGCATCGGGCTATCGCCGAGCCGATGGCCGTCCCCGGGACGCATCCCCTGGCCCATCTGGCCGGCTACGAGAGTGGGCTCCTCGTCTGGTACGAGGACATCGGGCCCCAACTCTACGTCGGCCTGGGCGGCGGGGCCCTCCCGACGGCGGCGGCCCTCGTCGCTGACCTCCTGAGTCTCACCGCCTGGACGCCCCGGACCCCTGTTATCGAACCTTGGCAGAGCTACCGGGCCGACCACGCCATGGACGCCTACCTGTTACGGTTCGTCCTGGCCCGGCAGTCTGAGAGCCTCCGCACGTGCGTCGAGGGCCTCGAACGTGCGAACGTCCTCATCCACCGCCTCGAGACGACCCTCCATGAGTCGACCCGGACCCTGGAAGTCGTCGTCCTGACCGAGCCTGTACCCGATCAGACGATGGTCGACGTCTTGAACGGCCTCCGACGGCAGAGCGCCGTCCAGGCCATCCAGGCCTTTCGGGTCCCGGCCGTCTTCCGATGGGACCCCACCCGGGTATTCCGAACCGGCTCGACGCCCCCCGGTGCCGGGCCCCGCCGATGACGGCTTTCGTGATGCCGCAACGGCGTGATGTCGTAGCGGGCGGTTCATAGGCCGTCACGAGCGGCTCGGGCACTCCGGACCCCGGATGTCTCGCGTCTGAACCGTTTCACCTTCCAGGGTCTTTGATTCCCGGATCACGGAAGGCTTGGATTTCGGCCTCGTCGGGAGACCTTACAGGGCCACCAGACCCCCGGGGTCGGCCTCCACGACCAAACCTTTTTCGGTCAGACGCAGAACGGCCCTCGCGCCCGAGAGAAGCCGCCCTACGGCCCGACCTATCCCCGACGCCGGGCACGGCTCGGACCCGGCCCGCAGGCTTGCGCCCGCTTTCGCCTGGAGCGCCCTCCGGCCGCGTCCGACAGCCCCCACGCGCCGCCGGTGCGCCCGGAGACCCCAGGCTCCACAGGACACCCCGCGCCGTCCCTCTTGAGCTTGGCTGGCTCGCATACGGGACGGCTTTTTACCTTATTTTCGCAAAGGGCCGGGAAATGTCAAGTCTACTCGCTACTCGCCATCCGCTATTCATGACCCAAAAAGCCACAATAACGTCAGCTGCTGCCAACCCGCTGTATCACCTGAGACACAGAAAGTCTCGCCGGATCGGGATTCCTTCAAGGACGCCGTGTCCGTGAGACACATCGAGCTCCCAGCGGGTCCGGCCTTTGCGGCCGCAGGACTCCATTTTCCGGAATGGCACAGAGTTTGATACAAACTTTAGTAGGTTGCTCCGCTACATGTATCGCATTGGACCCGTATTGACACGTAGGAGGAAGGTCATGGAAAAGGGTAAGACGTCGGAGATCGCGACGTTTCTCCGGACCGTTCAGGAAGTCCGGGAGGCCCTCCGGGGGGAGGGACCCGTTTCCGAGGAACGTCTGCGGGCCTGGATTCAGGTCGCCCACCGGGTCCGAGACGGGTGGCTGTACGTCCAGTTGGCCCAGCTCCTAATCCGCCATCGACCGCATGACCCCGCGTGGGCCCCGGTCGTCGTCGGGTGGCTCCTGGAAGCGGCCCAGCGGAGGTCCCTGTGGATGGACCATCTGGTGTATTGGGCCCTCCGGGGTTGGCCGGCGGCCCTGCTCCACTCGGCCATTCCCTTGATGTGCATCCAGTTCCACCCTCGGGGTTTCGCCGAAGGCCTCTGGAAAGCCCTGCAAGCGGGCGTCCTCCGGCCTGAGGCTGTCCCGGCCACGTGGCTGGAATACCTGGTCAAGGTCAGCGAGAACCGGCCCGCCGGGGACCGGGCCGTCGTCCGGCAGGTCCTCGAAGCCATCCAGAAGTCCGAGCCGTCGGCCCGCGTCTCGGCCGCGTCGCCCGAGCTGGCGGACGCTTCACCGAATCGACTTCGAGCGGAGGCCCGCCCTCAGATCGGCTGGGCCGCCGTCTGAGGCGCTTTAAGGGCCTGCAGGAAGGCCTCGGCCGCCCGGTAGGAGGACCGGACGAGGGGGCCGGCGAATACGTACAGGAAGCCCATCTCCATGCCGACCTGTCGCCAGGCCTCGAACTCCTCCGGCGGCACGTACCGAACGACCGGGAGATGCCGGGGCGTCGGCCGCAGGTATTGACCGATGGTCAAGATCTGACAGCCGGCGTCCCGCAAGTCCCGCATCGTCTCGACGACCTCGTCGAAGGTCTCCCCGAGGCCGACCATGATGGAGGACTTCCGGTAGAGGTCCGGGGCATGGTCCCGGAAGTAGGCCAGGACCTGTAGGGACTGATCGTAGCCGGCCCGCCGGTCCCGGACCCGGGGCGTGAGACGGCGGACCGTCTCGATGTTGTGGGCGACCACGTCGGGCCGGGCCTGGGCGATGACCTGCAGGCATTCCGGCCGGGCGTGGAAGTCCGGGATCAGGACTTCGATCATCGTGTGGGGGTTGTGATGGCGGACGACCCGGATCGTGCGGGCGAAGTGCTCGGCCCCCTCGTCCGGTAAGTCGTCTCGGTCGACGGAAGTGATGACGACGTACCGAAGGCCCATTTCTTTCACGATCTGGGCCGTATGCAGGGGCTCGAAGGGGTCCAGCCATCCCCGGGGATTGCCCGTCTTGACGGCGCAGAACCGACAGCCGCGCGTGCAGGTATCCCCCAGGATCATGACGGTCGCCGTGCCCTCGCCCCAGCACTCCCCACGGTTGGGGCACCGGGCCTCCTCACAGACCGTGTGCAGACGCAGGGCTCGCAGACGCTCTCCGAGATGCCGCACGGCGGGTCCCGTCGGCAATCGAACCTTCAGCCATTCGGGCTTCCGCTCCATGGATGCCCCTCAGGCCGGGTAAGTGCGTACTAAGATGCAGGATGCAGGCTACGGGATGCAAGATGCGGGATGGGAAGCCCAGCCCGCTTGCCCGAGCGGGGTCCCATCCGGCGTTCGACGATGGCCGACCTTCACGGACGAATGCCCAGTTCGGCCAGGACGGCCTGGTAGGTCGGCTCGTCGATCCAGCCCCGCTGGAACATACGGCGGGCGATGACCCGGCGCTTTCGAAGCATGCGGCGGTTGGTGTCGTCCAGGGGGGAGAAGCGGTGGGGGTTCGGCAGGACGGAGGCCAGACGGATGGCCTCGGAGAGCCGAAGCTCCGAGGCCGGCTTGTGAAAGTACGTCCGGGCCGCCGCCTCGGCCCCGTAGACGCCCGGCCCCCACTCGACCACGTTCAGGTACAGCTCCAGGATGCGCTCCTTCGACAGCTCTTGCTCCAGTTTGTAAGCGATGGCCGCCTCCCGGAGCTTGCGCACGAGGCTCCGCTCCGGTGACAGAAACAAGTTTTTGGCCAACTGCTGAGTGATCGTCGAGCCGCCGAATACGATGCGCCGCCGCCGCAGATTCGTCTCCAGGGCCTTCCGCATGGACTCCCAGTCGAAGCCCTCGTGTCGGAAAAACTTATCGTCCTCGGCGATGAGGACCGCCTGGATGAGGTACGGCGAGATGCGGCTCAGGGGGACCCAGAACCACCGGCGGCGGACGGGACGGCCCTGGCGACGGAGCTGTTCCTCTCGGTAGCGCATCATGGCCGTCTCGATGGGGTTCGACCGCCGGAGCCACGAAACATCGGGCGTCGTCCACCAGACGGCGGCCCCGACGCCTCCGACCGCTAAGAGGACGGCGCCTCCGACGGTCAGGACCCGGGTCCACCGCCGTCGGATGGGACGCGCCGAACTGCCCATCTGCCGAACTGCCCATCTCCCCATCGGTCTTCGCTGTCCTGACCTACGAACCACCTGGCCCCGCCGGTCCGCCGTCACCCGCCGGGGCCCGGACCCACAGGACGGCGTCCCCCACGCCGATCCGGCCCGTCCGGTAGACCCGGGCCGTGAGGCCCCGCCGGCCTACCAGGTGCTCCCGCAGGGCCGGATGATAACGATTCACCTTATGGCACGGCGCGTTCGGCCCCGTGACGACCAGGACCGCCCCGCCCTCGAAGACCAGGAGGTCCCCGCTCGAGACGGCCGTCAGGTCGCCCAGACCTTCGACGAGGACGTTCTCCCCCAGGTCGCCCGGCTGGAGGCGCACGCCCAGGGTGCTGGCGACCCAGTCCAGAAGCTCCTGGGACACGATCGTCAGCTGTCGGAGGTTCGGCCGGGTCGGGTCGACCCGGGGATGACGCTTGTAAGGCCCGGCGTGGTAGTCCCCGACGACGCCGTCGGGTCCGACCTCGACCCACGGCTCGGGCCACTTGCGGATGTCGTCCGGCTCAGGATGCGGCTTTCGGAAAACGCCCAAGACCCGACCCGTGCCGACGACCTGTCCGTCCATGGGCAGGCTCCGTGATGGTGGTAGGATGACGGGGTTCCTATTCGTTTATCAGAGCTGTTCGGTTGGGAGAAATGCGGTTGCTATCAGGGAAAACGATGGTCCAGCGATCTCGATGTTTCAAGCTTCCTCCGGATGACCCGGCCAGGACGGGCGGTTCATGAAGATGACGCCCGCAGGACGGCGGGCTCTCTCCGGAAGCCCCCGGCATGACGGCCGGTGGGCCGGGGATCGACGCCCGTCGCCCGACCGGCCCATCTGCCGACCTGCCCAACTGCCCATCTGCCCATCTGCCGACCTGCCCAACTGCCGAATGCCTGAAACATCGTGCTTTCGTGGAGGTGCCCTTTCCGCTTCCCATCTCACTTCCCACCTCCCGAACGGCTCTGTTATGGCTGATGACCATGAGCCGTCTGCCATGATCCATGTCGTATCGTCACGGTCGATCCGACCTGCCGACGAGGACCTGGTGGAGGACCTCCGGGGTCACGTTGCCCCCGCTGACGACGGCCACGACGGACGGCGACCCGCCGTCCCGACGGGCCGCCGCCACGGCCGCCGCCCCGGACGGCTCGGCGACGACCCGGACCTCCGTCCAGAGCCACCGCAGGGCGTCCAGGATCTCTTCGTCGGTGACGGCGACCCAATCGTCCACGAGGCGGCTGGCCACGGCCCAGGTCCACTGCCCGGGCCGGGTCACCCGCAGGCCGTCGGCGACGGTCGCCGCCCACGGGACCTCCGTGGGCCGGCCGGCCTGGACCGAGGCATAGAAGCGTCGGAGGCTGGCCGGCTCCACGCCGACGACCCGGACGCGGGGCCGGTGCGCCTTCAGGGCCAGGGCGACCCCGCTGATGAGGCCCCCGCCGCTGACCGGCACGTACACGGTCCCGACGTCCGGGACCTGTTCCAGGAGTTCCAGTCCGATCGTGCCCTGGCCCTGGAGGACGTCCGGATGGTCGAAGGGCGGGACCTCCAGGAGGCCCCGGTCTCGGGCGATGGCCCGAGCCTTTTCGATGCGTTCCTCCGAGGTCCGACCCCAGTAGACCAGCTCGGCCCCGTAGCGAACGATCCGCTCGGCCTTCACGGGACTGGCGTCTTCCGGGACGACGACGATGGCCGGAAAGCCCATCCGGTGGGCTACGTATGCCAGGGCCTGGCCGTGATTGCCCGACGAGCCCGTGACGACGCCGGCCCGGCCCGCCGCCTCGTGCTTGCCCAGGAAGTTGGACACGCCCCGGACCTTAAAGGAACCGGTGACCTGGAGGTTCTCGAGTTTCAGGCCCAGACTCTCGCACTCCCACAGAGGCGTCACCCGGGCAAAGCGGTAGACCCGTTCGCGGACCCGGTCCCAATCGTCCCACGGTCCTTCCGGCCATTCCATCGGCATGGGCCCCGGTCCTTCAGAACGTGACGGATTCGCCGGGCTGGAGGGCGTAAATCTGCAAGCCCGGGACGTCGCGCGTGAACTCCCGGAGCTGGTCCGGCGTACCCGTCAGGAGCGGGAACGTCCCGTAGTGCATCGGGATGACCCGGGAGACGCCCAGGAGGCGGATCGCCTCGGCCGCTTCGAGGGGGCCCATCGTGAAGTGGCCCCCGATGGGAAGCAGGGCCAGGTCCGGCCGATAGAGACGGCCGATGAGCCGCATGTCCCCGAAGACGTTCGTGTCGCCGGCATGGTAAATCCGAAAGCCGTTCTCGAGCTGGACGACGAAGCCGACGGGGTCTCCGCCGTAGACGACCGCGCCGCCCTCGGCGATCCCGCTACTGTGATCCGCCGAGACCATCGTGACCCGCAGGCCATCGACCTCGACCGTGCCGCCCTTGTTGGCGCCGATGACCGTCGATACGCCCTTCGACTCCAGCCAGACGGATATTTCATAGATGGCGACGACCTTGGCGTTGTGCTTCTTGGCCAACTCGACCGTATTCCCCAGGTGGTCGAAGTGGCCGTGGGTCGGCAGAATTAAGTCGACCCGGTCCAGATTTTTCCATTGGGGCGGGCACTTCGGATTGTCCAGCCAGGGGTCGAAGAGGATCACCCGGCCGCCCGGCGAGACGACCCGAAAGGCCGCATGGCCCAACCACGTGACGGTCACCTGTCCGGACATGAGCGACCTCCCTGATTCGGCAGTCCGGGCATTCGGGAGTCCGGCAGTCGGCCGATGGGCAGGTCGGCACCCCACCCTCCATCCTCGGAACACCGGCAGTCATGCCGGTGTCTACCTTAGAGAGCCGCCAGCTCCTTATCTCAAGGGCAGGCACAAGGCCTGCCCCTACCTGCCCATCTGCCGACCTGCCGACTGCCGAATTCCCGAACTCCCGAACTGCCGAATTTACGGCCGGACCCATCGGCCCAGTAGAAGCCCCCCGATCAGGGCCAGCCCGAACAGCATGTGGAGCTGGGCCGTCAGGAGGTCCAGGAACGTAAAGGCAACCCGGGCCGGCTGAAAGGCGACCCGAATGTTCCGCCAAGCGTAAGGCACGGTCCCAAATACCAGCAAGGTCCATATCGGAAGCCAGCCCAGGACGACGAACACGACCGTGGCGGCGTAAGCCCCACCGACCAGGCCCAGGTAGTACAGGCTGGACCCCCGCGGTCCCAGCAGGCCGGCCAGCGTCCGGTAGCCGGCCCGAGCGTCCTCCCCGACGTCCCGGAAGTTGTTGCCGTGGAGGATGGCGATCGTCAGAAGGCCGATGGGCACGGCCAGCCAGGCCAACCGCCACGATATTTCCTGCGTTTGCACATAGTACGTGCCCATCGCCATCAGAGGCCCGAAGGCCAGAAAGACGGCCAGGTCCCCGAGACCCCAGTACTTGAGGCCCAGCGGCGGGGCCGTGTAGAAGAAGCCCAGGACGGCCCCGACCAATCCGAAGGCCAAGACCGGCCAGCCCCGGAAATAGGTCAAGACCAACCCCGTCAGGCATCCCAGGCCGAACAGCAGGAGGCCCCAGCGCAGGTGCGCCCCGGGCACCATCAGGCCGTCGACCAGGACCCGGCTCGAGCCCAGGACCCGCCACGTATCGACGCCCCGCCGGTAGTCAAAGGCATCGCTGATGACGTTCACCCCGGCATGCAGGAGCAAGGCCCCCAGGAAAGTCAGCAGGAACCAGGCCCACGAAAATCGAGGCGCCATCAGGGCCCCCAGCAGGACCGGCATGACCGTCACCGTGAAGGCAAAGGGCCGGGTGGCCTTCCAGTAAACCTTCCAGGCCGGCACCCGCGTCTTGAGCTCCGTCTGAAAGACCCGCAGGACCTCGTCGGTGACCTCGACCTCGGCCCGGGGTTTCCAGACCCCCGTAAAGTCCGAGACATACAGCCGCGTCGGCCGGATGCGGAAGACCTCGACACCGGGGAAGGACTTGGCAAAGACGACGAGCTCGAGGGCGTTCCGAAAGATGATGTGCCGCTCGGGACGTTCCTCGATAGGCCCGAGCCGCTCGGCGATGCCCTCGCCCTGGATGAACCGGTCCGGGACGCCGTGCTCGATGACGAAGAACACCCGGGGGTTGGCCAGGATGTTCCGATAGTTCCGACCCTGCTCGAGGGCCACGTAGATGTAGCCGTCCTCCTCCCCGTAGTAGACCTTGCCGGCCCAGACCCGGCCGTCGGCCGAAGTGACCAGCGTGAGGGTCTTGTGGGTCTGGAAAATTTTCTTGGCGATCCGCAGGGTCTCCATGAGCGTCGGGTCCATCGTCCGCTCCCCGATACGGGAGTTCGGCAATCCGGCAATTCGGGAGTTCGGGAATTCGGGAGTCCGGCAGTTCGGGAATGCGGCATGGCGGGCGATGAGGATAAGGCGCCCGAGCGGACCGGGAACGGAGGAAGACTTTTTCGGCTCCTCCCTTTGCTCTCCCGCCTTCCGGGTCTACCCTGGCTCATGCCCTACCTTACGATGGAACCGCCGGCACCCCCATCGCCCGACTCCCGAACTGCCGGACTCCCGAACTCCCGAATGGGATTATAGAGAAAGCGCGGAGTCCCTGGAAGGCGGCCGAAGGGGTCGTTCGGCCCCGCCCTGACCGCCAGGTAGGACAGGTGTCTCCGCCGGGGGAACGCTCGAGTCGGCCGGGACCTCACCGACCCGGCATTCAGGCACCGTCCGGGTTTGGCACTGCATTTGCTACAGGAATCCGGCAATCCGGGAGTTCGGGAGTTGCGAGAGGTCCACGAATGCCCTCATCCCAAGATAGCGGGCCTCGGGTATCGGCTCCATTCTCAAAGGGCCGGACTATCCGTCTGCCGACCAGCCAGACGACCGACTGCCGGATTCCTGAACTCCCCGAACTGCCGAATCGCCGATAGGAGGGCTACGATGCGTCGAAGCCTGTGGGGTCTCATGGCCGGCGCAATACTTCTGACGTCCCCTGCCTGGGCCGATACGCTCTCGGTCCGCCTGGGCGTCTTCGTCCCCCGGGGGAAGAGCGATATCTGGGACCTCAACCGGCAGGAGACGACCCTGACGACCGGCCAGATGGTCGGCGGCACCCTGGGCGTCGGGTATGACCTCTTTGCCGGCCGGTGGTTCAACGTCGCCGCGGCCGTGTACTTCTACGAACGGGACCGGGACGTCGAGGACCGGGATTACGTGTATCCGGACGGTACGCCCATCGTACGGACCATCCAGCTCAGCATCGTGCCCGTCGAGGTCAGCGTCAAGTTCTTGCCCCTGGGTCGGAACCGCCGCAAGGCCATCCCGTACATCGGCGGCGGCCTGGGCATCTACTTCTGGCGGTACGCCGAGACGGGTGACTTTGTGTTTAACCGCGGCCGGCGGAACGCCTTCATCGACTTCGGAGACTTCCGGGCCGAAGGCCAGGACCTGGGATGGCACGTGATGGCGGGCCTGCAAATCCCCATCGGCCGGCGGGCGACCCTGGACTGGGAGGCCAAGTACACCGGCCTGGACGGCAAGCTCGGGCCCCAGTTCGACCCGAGCTTTCAGCCGATCGACCTGAGCGGCTGGACGTTCGCGGCGGGTCTCTCCTTCTGGTGGTAGGGCGGCGGCGGGAATCCGGAAATGCGGCAATTCGGGAGGTGCCAGTCGGGCGATACGCCCCTGATTTAAGCCCCGCTCGCCCGAGAGCGGGGTCGCGGCCATGGGTCTTGGGGGTCGGTCCCGGCGGAGTAGGCAATCCAGGCACCGGTCGCTATCCCGCATCGCGAAACGCCAGCCGATAGCTCATCCACTCGCCCCGGCGGCGCCGGCCCGTGATGCGGAAGGGGCTCGAACGGAGGGCGGCCTGGAAGACGTCGTGGTGGTCTCGGAAGATGCCGCTGACGATCCAGACGCCGCCGGGCCGCAAGACCCGGGCGGCGGCCGGGACGGCCTCGATCAGGGGCTCCAACTCCAGATTGGCCAGCAGGATGTCGACCGACCCGTCGGATAGCTTCTCGAAGGACCCCACGAGGCACTCGATTCGGTCCGTCAGGCCGTTGAGACGCACGTTGGACCGGGCCTCCTCGACGGCTTCCGGGTCGATGTCCAGGGCATAGACTTTCACGGCCCCGGCGCGGGCGGCGGCGATGGACAGGACGCCCGTGCCGGTCCCGACGTCGGCGACGGTCCGACCCTCCAAGTCCAGGGTCTCCATCCAGCGGAGCATGAGCTGGGTCGTCTCGTGGAGGCCCGTCCCGAAGGCCCGCCGGGGCTCGATGAGGATGGGCAGTCGAGTCCGGTCCTCGGGACGGGCTTCCCGCCAGGGGGGCCGGACGATCCATCGGCGGCCGACCCGGATGGGCCGCCACCGACGTTGCCACTGCCTTTGCCAGTCCCGGTATTTCAGGATTCGCTGGCGGACCTGGACTTCCGGGTCTAAGCGGGCCAGTTCTTCCCAAAGCGACCGGGCCTCGGGGGGCGCATCCGTGAACACGTGGGCGGAGAGGATAGGCCCCCGGACGGTCCAGTACATCCCGACGTTCCGAAAGGCCGCGACCCGCTCGACGAACCATTCCTCCATCTCGGGCCGATGGAACTCGATGACGACTTCCCAGACGGAACGGCCAGATGCCGAATGCCTCATGACGGCCTCTGCGCTTCAGGGATTCCTGAACGCCGTACTACAGGATCACGTAGGGGACCTGGAGGAACGGATTCGTCAGCCGCTCCCGCCCGACGGTCGACTCGGGACCGTGGCCCGGGTGGATCACGACGTCGTCTCCCAGGGGCAGGATGCGGGTCATGATCGACCGAAGGAGCGCCTCGTAGGACCCGCCCGGCAGGTCGGTCCGCCCGACCGTCCCGGCAAACAGCGTGTCCCCCGTGAAGAGGTGACAGTCGACCTGGAGGCATACGCTACCCGGCGTGTGGCCCGGCGTGTGATGGACCCGGACCGTCAGCGTGCCCACGGGGATTTCATCCCCATGGTCGTAAAACCGGTCCGGCGGAGGGACGGGCTCATACGTGAGGTCGAGCCCGATCCACCGGGTCTGTTCGGGCAGGGCTTCGTACAAAAAGAGGTCGGCCCGATGGAGATACACGGGCACGGCCCAGCGCTGGAGGACGCGCCCGACCCCGCTGATGTGGTCTACGTGACCATGGGTGATCAGGACGGCCGCCAGCGTCCAGCCCTCGGCCTCGACGGCCTGAATCAGCGAGTCGACTTCATCCCCGGGGTCGACGAGGACCGCCGCGCCGGACATCGGACAGGCGACGACATAGCCGTTTTTGTAAAACGGGGGCACGGCAAAGACCCGGATTTCGACGATCGGACCGGCCGACGTCATCCGGATGGCGCCTCCTGGAGGGATGCCTCCACCTCCCGAGCTTCCGGCGTCTCGGTCAGCATCTCGATGCGCCCTTTCACGAAGGCCGTCTCCTCGACCGTCAGCCGGCGGGTCAGGATGTCACCCTCGACCCGGGCGTTCTCGCCCAGCCGAAGGCGCTCGTAGGCCTTCAAGTTGCCTTGGACGTGCCCCTGGACTTCGATGACCTGGGCCTGGATGTCGGCGTGGACCCGGCCCTGGGGTCCCACGATCACGCTCCGACGGCTCTGGACGTGGCCCTCGACCGTGCCCTCGATGACGACGTCGTCCGAAGCGTCGATTTCCCCTCGGATGGAAACGTTTGCACTGATGACCGTACGAGTCGGCGACCCCTTCAGACCCACCTCGGAGGTGCCGGCCGGCGGCGTCGCCACGACGGGCGCGACCGAGCGTCCGGCGTCCTTCTTTTCCTTTTCGAAAAGCCCCATAGCCCCCACCTATCTTCCGGGGATTCGGTGCCGGGTGTTGGGGGTTCGCAGGGTTCCATGACCGGCGAGCATGCAGATAGGGCTCACCCTCCCCCACAAAATGACGGCAGGTCGGTAGATAACAAAAGGCATAGAGCCAAGTGCATAGGGCAAAACGCCCAGCCTATGCTGGGTCCCATGCCCTTGGCTCTATGCCTACAAGCGATCTCATAAATCCGACCATAGACCGGCTTGGGCCCCGGGGGTCCATGGTCTGGGGTCGGATATCGAGGGTCCGATCCCGGTCCCGTCGGATTGATGAGACTGGTTCTACCTACTATAGCTACCCATGGAGCGGGCGACGGGATTTGAACCCGCGACTTCGAGCTTGGGAAGCTCGCACTCTACCCCTGAGTTACGCCCGCTCGCCTGACTTCATTTTCCATTTTAAGCCCGACCCGGCGCCCCGATCAACCGGCACCTCAGCCTGGGACTATCGGGGCTGGATGAGGCCCGGCTGGCCCCAGTAGAAGGCCCCGGCGATGCAACCCGTCAGGACCGTCGCCAGGGTCGCCGCCCAGAGGGCCCGCCAGCTCAGGGCCGCCAGGTCGTCCCGGCGGGCGGGCGCCAGGGCCGCCGTCCCGCCGACGAAGATGGCGACCGAGGCGACGTGGGTGAATCCGCACAGGGCGTAGCTTAGAACCAGTAAGCCCCGGGGCGAGACCCGGCCCTCTCGGACCAAGGCCGCCAGGTCCTGATAGGAGATGACCTCCGTCAGGAGCCACCGCTCGCCGATCAACTGGGCCGCCGCCGACCACTCGTCCGGCCGGAGGCCCAAGAGGAGCCCCAGGGGATAGGCCACCACCGTCGCCAGGTCCCGGAGGGTCCAGACGTGCCGGGTGCCCGTCACGTGAGCCGTCACCCAGCCCGTGATCCCGCCGAGGCCGAGGTCGACCAGACGGACGAGGCCCAGCATCCCGATGAGCAAAGCGCCGATCCCGACGCCCAGGCGCACGCCCTCCCAGGCCCCCCAGATGATGCTCCCCATCCAGTGCTCGGCCGGCACGACCCGCTCGACTTCGGGGACCCGGCCCATCGTCTCCGGCGTCTCCGTCTCGGGGTACAGGACTTTACTGATGAGGATGGCCGCCGGGATGCTCAGAAAGGAGGCCGAAATCAGGTGACCGGCGATCAGGGGGAAGACCGACTCCAGCAGGCGGACGTAAAAGGCCAAGACCGTCGAGGCGATGGTCGCCAGGCCCGACGTCAGGATCAAGAGAAGCTCGGACCGAGTCATCCGCTCTAAATACGGGCGGACCATCAGGGCCGATTCGACACCCAGGAAGATGTTGCTGACGGCGGCCAGCGTCTCGGCCCCGCTCAGGCGGAGGTTCCGATAGACGGCCCGGGCCATCCACCGGACGACCCGGGGGAGGAGCCCGACGTAGTACAGAAACGCCGTCACGACGCTGAAGAACACGACGGCCGGCAGGACCTGAAAGGCGATGATGAAGCCGATGCTCCCGGATGCCGGCGGCGACAGGGCCAACGGCCCGAACAGGAAGCGGGCCCCCTCGTCGGCGGCGGCGATCAGCACCGTGACGGCCTGATTAACCCAGAGCAGGACTTGCCGAAACGGCGGCCACCAGAACACGACGGCCGCCATCCCGACCAGCAGGGCGCCGCTCCACAGGACCGTCCGCCAGGGGAACGCCCGTCGGCGAACCGACGTCAGCCACGCCAAGAAGATACAGACGACTGCCCCGCCCAGGGAGTACAGATTCAGCCACCCCATGACCGTATCGTCTCGGCTCCGCCCGCGAAAGCGGGGTCGTGTCCATCCCGGACCAGCTTGGGGAGCGGATCCGGGAGTATCTGGAGGCGCGGTAATACGAAAGACGATTTTACAGGAAGCCCAGCGTCGTGGTAGAGTAAGAACCCATCTGCCGGCCAGCGAGGGCGAAAGCTCGTTTCCGACTGCCCGACGGCTTCCATACGATGGGGGACCCGGCGTGCCAGCCTTCCTCCTGCCTTACGTCTTTATCGGCGGCGGCCTGCTGGTGGGCCTCATCGTCGAGCGGATCGTCTTGAATCGCCTCCGCCGGTGGGCCGCCCGCACGACCTGGAAGCTCGACGAGATCGTCATCGACGCCCTTCGGGGCGTCGTCTTCCTCCTCATGACCCTGTTGGGCCTCCATCTGGCCCTGCCATACTGGCATCTGCCGCCGACCTACGAGCAAATCCTGTCCAAAGCCATCGTGGCCCTGGCCCTCTTGGCCGGGACGGTCGCCCTGATGCGGTTCCTGTCGGACGTCGTCGTTCACTATGCCGGTCAGTATATCCCCGTCCCGGCCACGACCAGCGCCTTTCGGGCCATCGTCCGGGTCGGCGTCCTCGTCGTCGGCCTGCTGGTCATTTTCCAGACCCTGGGCGTCAATGTCACGCCCATCCTGACGGCCCTCGGTGTCGGCGGCCTGGCCGTCGCCCTGGCCCTTCAGGATACCCTGGCCAACCTCTTTGCCGGCCTCCACATCCTGGCCGTCCGGCAGATTCGGCCCGGGGATTACGTCCGGCTCGAGTCCGGCGAGGAGGGCTACGTCGTCGATATCGGATGGCGCAACACGACGATTCGGACGCTCCCCAACAACCTGGTCATCATCCCGAACACAAAGCTGGCGAGTACGATCGTGACGAACTACAGCCTGCCCGAGTCCGAGACGGCCGTCCTCGTGCAGGTCGGCGTCAGTTACGACAGCGACCTCGAGCGGGTCGAACGGGTCACCCTCGAGGTCGCCCGGGAGGTCCTGCGAACGGTGCCCGGCGGCGTGCCTGGGTTCGAGCCTCTCATTCGGTACCATACGTTTGGGGATTCCAGCATCAACTTCACGGTCGTCTTACGGGGGCAGACCTATCCCGACCAGCCTCTCCTCCGCCACGAATTTATCAAGCGACTCCACCGTCGCTATCGGCAGGAGGGGATCGAGATTCCCTTCCCCATCCGGACGGTCTATGTCCGGGAAGCGGTCTCGGCCTTGGGGCGGGACCCGGGGGATGGCGAGCGAGCCTCTTAGGCCAGAGGTGAGAAGTGAGATGGAGAGTGGAAAGGGCACCTCCGCGAAAGCACGATGTTTCAAGCATTCGGCAGATGGGCAGTCGGCAGATAGGCAGATGGGCAGGTCGGCAGATGGGCAGTCGGCAGGTCGGCCGGTCGGGCGACGGGCGTCTATCCTCGGAACACCGGCCGTCCTGCGGGCGTCCTCCTCATGCACCGCCCGTCATGGCCGGGTCATCCGGAGGAAGCTTGAAAAATTGAGATCGCTGGGCCACCGTTTTCCCGGATGGAAGCAGCATTTCTCCCGACCGAACGGCTCTGCTACTTCTGTAGGTCGGCACGCCATGCCTCGTACAGGTTCGAGAAGTCGGCCCCGTAGACCTCCTGGAAGGCCGTTTCCCAGGGACGTCCCTGAGCCATGCGGTCCAGCCACCGTTCGAAGGCGTCCCGGCCGTACTGCTCGATCAGATGCTGGACCCACCGGTGAGCGGCTGTATACACGTCCCGCACGGTTTGCTCCCCCAGGGCCGCATAGTCGGACCGACGGAGGACGTCGGCCGACGGGACCCGACGTAGGTCCCGGATCGACTGAAAGGCGTCTTCCAGGAACGCCGGGTCGTCCATGTATTCACACCCGTAAGCGATCCCCTCCTGAAGCCACAGGGGGGCTTGGCCCAGCGTGTAGCGGTCCAGGACGGCGTGGCACAGCTCGTGACGGACTCGGCGGCGGAGCGTGGAGGGGAGGGGGCGGACGTTGGGGACGGGCAGGTGGACCCGTCCGTCGTACATGGCCCCGCCCCATGCCGGGACCTGGCGCCACCGCCGCTCGGCCTCGTAAGCGGCCTCCGTATACAGGATGACCACGACGGGCTTATCGAAAGCAAGGCCCATGTACCGGACGACCTCCCGGTACGTCGCCTCCAGGAAGTACTGGACCCAGGCCAGGGTCGACGGGAGCAGGCCGGGATGACAGTAAAGGACGAAGTGGTCGGTCTCTACGTATAGAAAGTTCCGCAGGTCGGGCCGACGGACCGGGAGCGGATTCGACGAGGTCGGGGGCCGAGCCTCGCCCCGGGCCACTTGGAGGCAGGGCGGACAGGCAGACCCCCCCGGCGGTATCCGACCCACAGGCCCAAGGCCGGCGCCACCCCCTGACTGCAATAGAGCGAAACTGATCGCCCCGAGGATGCAAGATAAGAGGTGCCGGGTCCCAGGGACCGGGTCCCAGGACCGGCGCCCCACATCTCGTATCTCGCATCCCGTATCGTGGGTCCTGCCTTCGCCACCTGTCATCAGGTCGTGGAAGCCTCGGCGTCGTTAAAGGTGTGGACGTCGAAGACCGTGTCGACCTCCCCGACCACCTCGGTGAGGAGCTCGATCCGGTACAGACTGGACCGGTACCAGGGCTTGTCGGGCAGGGACTTCACGGGCGCCAGCCGCCAGGCCCGTGTCTTGGGCGCGTAGTCCCAATTCACGTAGGCGTGGAAGTTCTGGACGACGTCCGTGAGGACGGCCCCCTGCTCGATGAGATACCGCTGGACCTGGTGCCATTTGAACAGGCTGGCCTCTCGCCGGGTCAGGCCGAAGTAACCCGCACTGCCGGGACCCCGGAGGGCCGCCAGGCCGCGTCCGACGAAGGCCCGAAAGGCGGCGATCGACTCGGGCGGGTCCGTCAGGAATGTGTCAAAGGCCCGAAGGAAGGACACCGGAAGCGGCTGGCTGAGGTCCAGCTGGTGAACTGTTAAGGGCCAGCGCATCTGGTTCGCCCAGTACTCGAGGAACTCGACCAGGCGGCGGTCGATCTCGACGACGACGACCTCTTGGGGAGCACCCATCAGACAGATGGCGACGCTGACCAGGTCGTCGTCGCCCAGGATCAGGACCCGGCGGCCCTGGATGTCGCCCCGCATGAAGGCGAAGGCAAACCGGGCCAGGGTCGACTCGGGCGTGATGTAGCCCTGGTCGTAGTCGATGATCGCCCGGGGTCGCTCGGCCTGGATGGCCATAAAAGTCTCGATGCCCTCCGACGGGAGTCGCAAGGGGTCGATACCCCGGCCTTCACAGGCGAGGCATCGGAAGTCCGGTAAAGGCCGGAGGCCCCATTCCCGCTCGAGGGTCTCCCGTGCCGACTCCCGCAGGAAGATACCGTGGGGTTCCACCCGGAGCCAGCCCTGCTCGTCCAGGACGCGGATCGTCTCGGCGACGATGGGGACGACCTCGTCGGCGGCGTCCACGATTTCCCAGAAATCGTGGTGGCCCAAAAGGGCCCGCAGGACCCGCTCGACGGTCCGGGCGTTCAGGGGCAGGCCCGTCCGTTCGGCGACCCGTTCAACGATCGGTTCCATGCGCATACTGCAACTCCTGGACCAGAAAGTTCGGGAGCGTGAAGGCGCTCCGATGGATTTCCAGGCTGTAGTAGCGTGTCAGCCGGAGGAATTCTATCGAGCGCCCCTTCAGGGGCAGATGGTCTGGATCTAAAGATAATTCTATTGAGCCCATCGCAAAGTTCCACCAACCGGTCGGATAGCTGGGAACAGGGGCCGTGTAAAGGGCCACGTTGGAAAAGGCCGCCTGGAGCTGACGATAAAAGCCCTTCACGAAGTCCAGATGATACAATAGGGACATGCATTGGGTCGCATAGAGGCCTGAGGGGTACAAGACCCGCCGGACGGCCGCCAGAAAGTGAGGGCTGAAGAGGCTCCGGGAGTAAGACACGGGGTCCGACGAATCGACGATGACGACGTCGTAACGCTCGTACGTCGTCTGGACGAATTGACTCCCGTCTTCGTTGAGGACCTGGACCCGGGGGTCGTCGAAGACCGCCCCGTGCTCGGGCCAGTGCCGGCGGACGACCTCGATGACCATCGGGTCGATCTCGCACAGGACGGCCCGCGTGACCTCCGGGTGGCGGAGGACTTCCCGCAAGACCCCGCCGTCGCCGCCCCCGATGATCAGGACCCGCCGGGGGTCCGGATGCGTCATCAGGGGTACGTGGGCCAGCATCTCGTGGTAGATGAACTCGTCCCGGTCGGTCATCTGGACGAGGCCGTCCAGGACCAAGACGCGACCCCAGGTCTCGGTCTCCAGGACGGCGATGTCTTGAAAGTTACTCCGGTAGGTCCACACGCGGCGGGCGCCCATGAAGAGGCCCGTGTCTTCTCGGTGCCGTTCGACGAACCAGTAGAGGGTCCCGCTCCCGACAGGCATATCCATCCGGGCGACCTCCTCCGGCCGAGCTGTGAGGTGCAAGATACAGGATGCCAGATGGGGGATGCAAGAGCGGATGGCGGATCGCGAATGGCGAAATTCCCCATTCCCAATCCGCGATCTACATCCCATCTTGCATCCCGGGGCCGGCATCTTGTATCCTGCATCCGGGATCGTGCGTGGGATGTTTCGCCGATGGAGACTTCGATGGAAGCGGTGATTCGCTTTGGGACGGCCGGATGGCGTGGGGTCATCGGGGAGGACTTCACGTTTGCGAACGTGCGGCGCCTCTCGGTCGTCCTGGCCCACTGGCTTCAGACCCGGTATGAGAGTCCTCGGGTCGTCATCGGCTATGATACCCGTTTCCTGTCCGAACGGTTTGCCGAACAGAGTGCCCGGGTCTTCGCCCGCGCCCGGGTCCCCGTCTGGTTGTGCCAGCGGGACGCCCCCCATCCGGCGATTAGCTGGGCCGTCGTGCGACGGGGCGCCGCCCTGGGCCTGAACTTCACGGGCAGTCATAATCTTCCCCAATACAGCGGAATCAAGGTCATCGACGAACGGGGCGGCCTGGTGGGGGACGAAGTCACCCGCCAGTGGGAAGCCGATGTGACGGCCTATTCGAATCACTCGGTCATCACCCTGACTTACGACGAACAGTGGGTAACGCCGATCGATCCCCGGCCGGATTACCTGGAGCAACTGGCCCGACTGGTTCCACCAGAGCGCCTCCAGCGGCGGCTCCGGGTCGTCGTCGACCCCCTGTACGGTTCGACCCGGGAGTACCTGGAGAGCTATCTGACCGAGCGGACTCCCATGGAAGTCGAGCCGCTTCACAGCTTCAAGGACCCCTACTTCGGGGGCTATGGCCCGGAGGCGACCCGGGAGAACCTCCAGGAGCTCATCCGATTTGTCCGGGACGGTCAGTTC
This sequence comes from bacterium HR11, assembly GCA_002898535.1. NCBI lineage: Bacteria > bacterium HR11. Next base: position 90,734 of record BEHN01000003.1, on the reverse strand, counting down.
GACCTCGGTCTGGCGATGGACGGAGACGGCGACCGCTTCGGGATCGTCGACCGGGACGGCGTCTACGTGCAACCCGAGCAGGTCCTGTGCATCCTGTACGATTACCTCTTAGAGGGCCGGGGCGAGCGGGGCGGCGTCGTGCGGAACATCGCCACGACCCACCTGCTGGACCGGATCGCCCAGGCCCACGGCCAGCCCGTGATTCAGACCCCCATTGGGTATAAGAACGCGGCGCCCTACCTGTGGCGGGACGACATCCTGGTCGCCGTCGAGGAGAGCGCCGGTTTCACGCTCCGGCCCCACATCCCCGACAAGGACGGCATGCTGGCCTGCCTACTCGCGACCGAGGTCGTCGCCCAGACGGGCGAGCCCCTGACGGCCTATTGGCAGAAGATCGTCGAAAAGTACGGTCCCCTCTATCAGGCCAAGGGCCACTGCGCCTGCGACGAGCAGGCCCTCCGGCAGTATCAGCAGTGGCTCCACTCGCCCCCGACGGCCATCGGCCCTTACGGGGTCCGCCGCGTGGAAACCCTGGACGGGATCAAACTATACATCGACGCCGAGACATGGCTTCTGGTCCGTATGGCCGGCACCGAGCCCCTCATTCGGGTGTACGCCGAGAGCCCTCATCGGGATACGGCCCGCCGTTTGGTCCAAACGGCCATTCGTTCCATACGGGGGGACGACGGATGAGGCCCGCCTGGAATGCCCGGACGTTCTTTTACGCATGCGCCGCTTTGAGCCTGGCGACCCTGCTCTGGCCCTTCGTCGACCCGAAGGGCGTGGCCCTGTGGATGCAACTCTCCCGGCAGGAGCAACAACTGCAGGTCGAACTCCGTGAGATGCGTCGTCGGATCGAGTTCCTCCAGCAGATGAACCGACGCCTCCAGACCGACCTCAGCCTGATCGAAAAGATCGCTCGGGAACAGCTCATGTATGCTCGACCCGACGAACAGGTCATCCCTGTGCCACTCTCGGAGACCCCCGAGGAGGATGAAAGTGGAAAGAGCCCCGAAGCCCCTGGTTCACGGCCTCCTGCTGATCGATAAACCCTCCGGGCCGACTTCCCATGACGTGGTCGATGCTGTGCGCAAGGCCCTGAAACAGCGGCGGGTCGGCCACTTGGGCACGTTAGACCCCATCGCCGAAGGCCTCTTGCCCCTGGCCCTCGGATGGGCCACCCGCCTGGCCCCGATCCTGACTCATTACGATAAGGTCTATGAGACGACCTTCCGCCTGGGCGTCGAGACGGACACCCACGACCGGACCGGCCATGTCTTGGCGGAATATCCCATTCCCCCGGACCTGAACGAGGCGATGATCACCGAAAAGGTCCAGGCCTTCGTCGGTGAAATCCAGCAGGTGCCGCCTCTGATCTCGGCGAAGAAGTACAAGGGCCGTCCCCTGTACTGGTGGGTCCGTCATGGGAAACCCGTGCCCGAGCCGCCGCCCAAGCCCGTCCGCTTTCACGAGATTCGGGTCCTTCGATACGACCCCCCGTTTCTGACCTTGCGCATCCACTGTTCAGCTGGGGCTTACATCCGGGCCCTGGCCCGGGACCTGGGCCGAGCCCTGGGGGTCGGGGCCGTCGTCTTCGAAATCCGACGCACCCGGTGGGGGCCCCACGACGTGTCCGAGACGATCTCCCTGAAGGACTTTCTCGCCGACCCGACCCTGGTAGCCCCCCACTTCTTGAGTCTGGAACACGTGGAACCCCACTGGCCCCGTCTGTCGGCCCATCCGCGGGTCGTCGAGCGGCTCCTCCACGGCCAGCGCGTCCCCTTGCCGCCCCTGCTCCGCTTCATCGAAGCCCCGGAAAGGCTCCTGGAATTCCCCTACCTGCGGGTCTTCACGACCGACGGTCGCCTGGCCGCCATCGCCCGGGTCGAGTATCCCGAATGGCTTCATCCGGCTATCAACTTCCCCCCGCCGACCGCCGAGACCGGATAGTTGCCACCGGCCATCCTCCGGACTATGATCAGACATGAAGATGCAGGATGCACGAGGGCCGGATGGGCAATGAAAGAGTCCCCCATCTGGCCTCTCATGTTTCTTTTTGGACGTGCATCCGGCGCATATCCCGCACGGGCGCCCGTAGCTCAACTTGGATAGAGCGTGTGACTACGGATCACAAGGTTGGGGGTTCAAGTCCCTCCGGGCGCGCCACGGCCTATGCTCAGACGCCAGAGATCCCCGTCCTCCGTAAGCCCTCCCGCGTGACGCCGCAGGCTGGAGACCTATGCTCCCTACGACCCCAAAGAATCCGTCGGATCCGACGGATCAGGCCGATTTGATTGGACCGAGCGGCCTTTGGTATACTGGCCTTTCTTGACGACCCGCCGGATGAAGGGGGCGAGGGATTACGCATGGCCGAGTCGGGACAGAAGCGACCCTCCATTACCGTATTCTTCCCGGTGTACAACGACGAAGGCACCGTCGAGTACATGATCCGTAAATCCTACGAGGTCCTTTCTGAAATCACGGACGACTTCGAGATCATCGCCGTCAACGACGGGAGCCAGGACCGATCCGGGGAAATTGCCGAACGGGTCGCCCGAGAGGTCCCTCATGTGCGGGTCATCCACCATCCGCAGAATCGAGGCTACGGGGCGGCCTTGCGGACGGGCTTCACGAACGCCACCAAGGAGTGGGTCTTCTATACCGACGGGGACGCCCAGTACGACGTCGCCGAGCTCCGGCACTTCGTCGAGTACATCGACCGGGCCGACGTCATCAACGGATATAAGATCAAGCGGGCCGACCCCTGGTCCCGATGGCTCTTTGGGAAGGTCTACTACTGGATCGCCCGGTGGCTCTTCAACATCCGCCTGCGGGACGTGGACTGTGATTTCCGGCTCATGCGGCGGAGTATCTTTGACCACGTGACCCTTCACTACGACAGCGGCGTCGTGTGCGTCGAGATGATGAAGAAAATCCAGGACAGCGGCTATCGGATCATCGAGCTTCCCGTGAAGCACTACCCCCGGCGGTATGGGGCCTCCCAGTTCTTCCGCCTCCGCCGGATCCTGCAAGTCGCCCGGGACCTGCTGAAGCTTCGATGGGACCTCTGGCGCCGTCCGGTCCGCCGGGCGCCCCTGGAGGCCCTGCGGGTCCTGGAAAAAGGACCCCAAACCACGGACTACAGACTATAGAACCAGTCTCATCAATCCGACGGGACCGGGATCGGACCCTCGATATTAGACCTCAGACCATGGACCATAGACCCCCTGGGCCCAAGCCGGTCTGTGGTCTATGGTCTGGGGTCCCTTCTTTCAGGACCCGGGACCTTTGCGGAATTCCCATGCATCCACCATGGGTCGAATTTTATCGAGACCGTGCCGTCTTGGTCACCGGCGGCCTGGGCTTCATCGGTAGTAACCTGGTCCACGTCCTCGTCCGCCTGGGGAGCCGCGTAACCGTCATCGACGCCCTCGTCGAGGCTCACGGGGGTCACCCCTTTAATCTCCACCCCCTCGAGGACCAAGTCCGAGTCGTTATCGCCGACCTGCGCCAGAGGGAGATCGTCGAACCCCTCGTCGCCGAGGCAGAGGTCATCTTTAACTTAGCCGGTCAGGTCAGCCACATCGCCAGCTTGGAGGACCCCTTCGCCGACCTGCACTACAACCTGACGGGCCACATCGTCCTCCTGGAAGCCTGCCGCCGGCTGAACCCCACGGTACGGGTCGTCTATGCGGCGACCCGGTCCGAGTATGGCCGGGCCCGGCGCCTGCCCGTCGATGAGGACCATCCCCTCCAGCCTCTCGACCCCAACGGGATTCACAAGATGGCCGCCGAAGCCTACCACTGGCTGTACCATCACCTCTACGGCATTCCCACGGTCTCCCTCCGGCTCATCAACACCTACGGGCCCCGTCATCAGATGAAGTCCCCCCGGGGGTGCTTCGTTCACTGGCTTCTGCGGCTGGCCCTGGAGGACCGGGAGGTGCCCGTCTTCGGGACGGGCCAGCAGAGGCGGGACCTCAACTACGTCGACGACGTCGTCGAGGCCTTCCTGCGGGTCGGGGCGGCGACCGACGTCGCCGGCGAGGTCTTCAATCTGGGCGCCACGGAGACCCACACGGTCCTGGAGATCGCCGAACAGATCGTCGAGCTGACGGGTCGGGGCCGCATCCGGCTAACGCCCTTTCCGTCCCAGCACAAGGCCATCGAGGTCGGGGACTTCCAGACCGACTTCCGGAAGATCCGGGAGCGCTTGGGCTGGACGCCCCGGACGGACCTCCGCACGGGCCTCCGGCAGACCGTCGAGTTCTACGAACGGTACTGGGACGTGTACATCGAGCCGTTCCAGGACTGAAGTCCCGGGGCCTGGCGAGGTAGGGGCATGTCCCGCCCCTCCTGTGCGCCGTAGCGACGCGACGGAAAAATGATCACCTCTCGTCCATCTGCCGACCTGCTCATGACGACGTGGGGGCACCCCACGCCCATCGGCATAGGGCACCCCCGTTTCCGCTTTAGAAGGACAGGCGGGCGCCGAACCGCACGGCCAGCGGGGGCGAGAAGAACCGGGGCTTCAGGTAGTCCGGGTTGATCTGCCGGATCTGGGCGTCCGTCATGCCCGCCTTGTACTGGCCGTACACGAACTCGACGACCGTGTCCTTATCGACGGCGGCCTGCCGGTTAAACAGGTTGAAGACGTCGACGATCAACGTGAGGCGGTTCCGCTGGGTCAGCTTGACGGTGTAGTCGGCATGGAGGTCGACGTTGAAGATCGTGTCGGTCCGACCGAGTTCGCCCCGGGGGCCGACGTAGCGGGTGCCCGGCGGGTAGAAGATGAGGGCGCCCAGCTTGCCCATCGGCGTGCCCGACTCGACGGACACGCCGGCCCCGAGGTTCAGGCCCATCGGAAGGGTGTAGGAGCCGTAAACCCGGAACAGGTGCGTCTTATCGGCGAAGAGGGGGCCACTCGTGCAGGTTTCCTTCAGGTCTGGGAACAGGGCCGGGTTGCAGGGGAAGTCGAACAGGCCCGTGATGTTGGGGTCGGGCTGGCCGAGCTCGTCCAGGAGGCCCGTGTAGCGCCGCTCCCGCCAGTTGTAGCCGGCGTAAAAGCCCCGCAGGCGGGACCACCGGTAGGAAGCGATGAGTTGCCAGTTGTCGCTGTACCGCTTGGTGACCGTGACCTCGAAGGCCGTGTAGTTCCGCTCGGGCTTCGGGAAGAGCTGGCCCGGCGAACTGCACCCGACGAGGAAGCCCGTCGGGTCGTAGATCGGCTCCGTACACACGAGTTTGTCACTCGGGTTCGTGATGACCCATGTCCCGAAGTCGGCCCGCCCGGCGACGATGTCCTCATGGGCGTTCATCTGGATGTCCTCGATGACGCGTCCGATCCACCGCCGCTGGAAGCGAGCCGAGACGACTAAGTTCTTCCAGACCTGCCGTTCGATACCGACCAGCCATTCGCCGACGTACTGGCCCTTCAGGCGCTGACCCATGCAGGCGGGGTCGTCATCATAGCGGTTGCCGGCCACGTCAAAGCCGGGTTTTCCGTCGCACACGTACTCGGGGATCCCGACGGCACCGTATTCCCCACCGAAGATCTGCCGGGACAGGTCGTTCAGGACCGAGTAGTAGTCCTCCGCCGGCGTGTCGAGGGGGGCCAGGGCCAGGATCTCGATGTTCGTCTCCGACGACAGGGAACGGGCGGCGATATCCATCGGGATTTTCTCGAAGAACCAGCCGTAGTAGCCAAAGACCTTCCCCTTGCGGTCGTTCAGGAAGTCCCACACGAAGCCGAGACGGGGCGCCCACTGATTACTGATGGTCATCTCCTGGCCGACCGCCCCGGCTCCCTTCAGCGTCTGTCGGTCCCACCGGACGCCTAATTTCAAGGTCAGGTTCGGGATGGGATTCCAGCTGTCCTGGGCGAACCACGAGAAATAAGTCCCCCGCGTGGCCAGCGAGTTGGGCGATGTGCGGTGACCGTCCCGGTAGAGGCGGAACTGAGCACAGGGAGCCGGAAGGCCGACCCGGCCGCAAACGGCGGGGTCATCGATCCGGTCGATGAAAATCTGATGGCCCGTCGTCGAACGCTGGCGTTTGACCTCACCCGTGTCGGTCTTGATGTACGTCCACTCCTTAGGCTCACCCGGGAAAACCCACGTGTGATCCCACTCGATGCGTTGCCATTGGGCACCGACCTTGAACTCGTGGCGACCCAGCAGGTCGGGGACCACATAGGTCAGCTTGCCCACCGCCTGGGGGATCCGGCTGGTCCCATCGATCAACCGTCCCTGCAAACCGCCCTTCAGGACGACCGTCGGACCCCGGTTGTCCTGGATAGAGTCCTGGTTTAAGAAGTCCCGATTCTTAATGGAGTCGTAGTGATATCCGACCGTCGCCTCGGCTAAGAGGTGGCTCCCAAACAGGCCTGTCCAACGGACCAGAGCGTTGTGACCGCCAAAGGTCGCCCCGATCTCGGCATCTTCTTGACGACTGGCCAGAAAGGCCTGGGAGAACCATAGACCCTTCTGCATTCGGCCGGGGTCCCCGAAGGCCGCCGCCTCGATGACGTGGTCGGCGCCGGCGTTCCAGGTCAGCTTGCCCGAGTAGGGGAACGTCCACCGGGTCGAGGTCACGTCCCCCAATGAGGCCAGGGGGAAGCCCGCCGGGGCGACCCGGGTGATGCGGTCCTGGGTCGGGTCGAAGGCCAGGAACCAGAACAGCTTGTCCTGCACGAGACGTCCGCCGACGGCAAATCCGGCGTCGAAGTTCGTGATGCCCTTCGTATAGACCTCCGGGGCAAACGTCGTCCCCGTGTGCTTCCGGCTCCCCTCCAGAGCCGCCGGCCGCCAGTAGGCGAAGACGTCCCCGGCGAACTGGTTGCCGCCCGACTTCGTGATGATGTTGATGACGCCGCCCAGGGCCTCGCCGTACTCGGGTTCGTAGCCGCCGCTCTTGACCTGGACTTCCTTGACGAAGTCAAAGGGGATGGCCGACCCCATCGAGCCGAGCTGGATCGAGTAAGAACCCAAGGCCCCGTAGCCGGCGTTCGTGATGGAGAGGCCCTCGACGATGTAGGTGTTTTCCAAACCCGTGGCGCCGCCGACGGTCGGGTTCGCCGCCCCAAAGCCGCTCGTCGCGGACGCCCCGATATAGGCCGCCGACGAGAAGGAACGACCCAGGGGCACGGACCGCATGAGGGTGTCGGTGACCGCCACGCCGGTGCTCGCCGAGGTCACGTCCACGACGGGCGTCGCCACGACCTCGACGACCTCTTCCCGCCGAAGCGTCACCTGCAAGATCGTCCGCTGACCCAGGGCGACCGTGGCCGACAGCTTGTAGGGCGCAAACCCCGTCAGGCTGAAAAAGACCTCATACTGGCCGGGCGTCAGAAAGGGGAAGGAGAATTCGCCGTTGTCGTCCGTCAGGGCCCGTCGGGAAACGCCCGTCTCGGAGACAGCCGTGACGGCCACGCCCGGTAGGGGCTTGCCCTCCGGGTCCACGACTTTCCCGAAGAGGGAACCCGTCGTCGCGCTTTCCTGGGCCCACGCAAGTCCCCCGACCCAGAGGCCCACGAAGGCCCACCAGAGCCATGCGTGCCTCATGACGAACCTCCTTGGCGACGAGAAGGATAAGGACCCTCCCTCCCATGAGGGGACTCTCACCTCTCCCCCTGTGCATGGCTCCATGGGCCTGAAGCGGCCCCTTCTAAAACTCATTGCCAGCCGTGATCAATCCGTACGTGGTACCTCGGCACGCCGGCCGTCCGCAGGCATCTGCCCCATGGCGATCACGACTAATTGTCGTATTATACCTGGAAAAGCCCTAAATTTCAAGGTCCTGGAAGCGACCGCCATCGGGCGGGAAGGACCGGGCGTCGGGATAGGGGTTCCACCCGACCCATAAGACCGAATCCCTAAAGTCCCACTGAACAATGCAGTAGGGCCCTCGCTGTCAATGCGGACGCAGGCCGTCCTGCGGCGTTCCGCGATACGCCGGAGGGGCGGGTCGCTGCTGAAGCGTGTCCACCGGGTCTGCATCTTGTATTCTGCATCCTGCACCGCATGGGACCCTGCTCTGGCGAGCGGGGCCGGGACGTCCATTCTGCATTCCCATCTTGTATCCTGTATCTTGCATCCTGTATCCTCCGCTCCCTCAGGAGGGTTCCTATGCAGGCCAAGCGGGTCGCCATCATCGCCGTCGGGACGGAACTGCTGGACGGCGGGCGGGTCGATACGAACGGACCCTGGCTCTCGGCCCGTCTACGGGCGCTGGGCTTTACGGTCGTCGGTCGCCTCGTCGTGCCCGACGACGTCTCGGCGATTCAGGCGGGCCTGGCCTTTTTCCGGGACCGGGCCGACGTCCTCATCGTGACGGGCGGCCTCGGGCCGACGCACGACGACGTCACCCGGGAGGCCGTCGCCGGATGGCTGGGCCGGGCCGTCGTCGAGGACGCCGACTGGCGCCGCCGGATGGAGGCCGACCTCGCGGCGCGGGGGCTTTCGCTTCCGCCGATGGTCTTCCGGATGGCTCAGGTCGTGGAGGGAGCCGAAGTCCTGCCGAACCCGGTCGGTGCCGCCCCGGGCCAGTGGATCGAGGTCGGCGGTCACGTGTACATTCTCCTGCCCGGTCCGCCGCCAGAGCTTCAGGGCATCTACCAGGCCCATCTGGAAGAGCGCCTCCGCCGGCGGGCGCCTCAGCCCCCACCGAAGTCGGTCCTCCTACGAACGAGCGGCGTCCCCGAGTCCCGCATCGCCGAGCGGGTCCAGGCCATCTTGGACCGGTCGGACGTGGCGTGGTCGATCCTGCCGGGACCGGCCCGGGTCGACCTGGAGGTCCGGTGGACGGGACCGGGCGACGAATCGGTGTGGGAACAACTCCTGGAACGCCTCCGGCAGGCCCTCGGCGAGGACCTTTACGCCGAGGGGGACGTCTCCATCGAGGCGGTCGTCGGCCAGCGCCTCCGGGACCGGCGGCAGACTTTAGCGACGGCCGAGTCTTGTACGGGCGGCCTGCTGGGCCATCGGATCACGAACGTGCCCGGGAGCTCGGACTACTACATGCGGGGCTACGTCGCTTACAGCAATGAAGCGAAGGTCGACCTCCTGGGGGTGGACCCCGAGGCCATTCGTCAGTACGGCGCCGTCAGCGAGCCGGTCGCCCGGCAGATGGCCGAGGGCGCCCGCCGACGGGCCGGGACCGACTGGGCCGTCGCCATCACGGGGATTGCCGGCCCGACGGGCGGGACGCCCGAGAAACCCGTCGGGACCGTCCACATCGCCGTCGCCGGGCCGGACGGGACGACACACCGGCGGTTTCAATTTCGGGGGACCCGGGAGCTCATCAAGGAACAGTCGGCCCAGATGGCCCTGGACCTCCTCCGCCGGCGACTCGTGGCGAGTGGCGAATAGCGAGTGGCGAATGGCGAATGGCGAATAGATCCCTACTTCCCTATCTCCCCATTTCGCATCTTGCATCCTGCGTCTTGCATCCTGTATCTTGCATCTTGCATCCTGTCCACGAACCGTCGAGGCAGGCCGATGAAGATCTTCTTAGACACGGCCAACGTCGATGAGATCCGACGCCTGGCGGCGACCGGCGTGATCGACGGGATCACGACGAACCCGACCCTGCTCGCCCAGCAGGGCGGGAACCCCCTGGAAGTCCTCAAGGAGATCTGCGCCATCGTCCAGGGGGACGTCAGCGCCGAAGTCGTGGCGACGCATCATGAGGAGATGATCGCCGAGGCCCGTCGGCTGGCCGCCCTGGACCCGCATATTGTCGTCAAGATCCCCATGACGGCCGAGGGCCTCCGGGCGATCCGGGTCCTCGCCCGGGAGGGCATTCGGGTCAACACGACCCTGATCTTCACGCCCATCCAGGCCCTCCTGGCCGCCAAGGCCGGGGCCTACATCGTCAGCCCCTTCGTGGGCCGGCTGGACGACATCGCCCACCGGGGGATGCAGGTCATTCGTCAGACGATAGCCATCTTCCGCCACTACCAAATTCGGACCCAGGTCCTGGTCGCCTCGATTCGGCATCCCCTCCACGTCCTGGAGGCGGCTCTCCTGGGGGCCGACATCGCCACGATGCCGCCGAAGGTCTTCGAACAGCTCTTGAAGCATCCCCTGACGGACATCGGGCTGGAACGATTTCTGAAAGACTGGCAGGCGGCCGGCTACGGGCGCATCTTGTAAGGGGTCCCGGGGAAGAGACTCCCGATGGGCTTCACTCCCCGACGAGGCTCCCGGGGCGGGTCTAAGGCCGGCCGAGATGCCCTGATGGTGTGAGACGGGACGGACATGGCCGGCCGGTGGTTTCGACTATCTCCCTGGCGTCCCGTCATTATGAGAACCGGCCCAGCAGTCTGGAGACGTCGGCATGACCCGAAAGCTTCGATGGCTGAGCGTGACCCTCGGTCTCACCGTACTCTGCGGCTGTCAATCCGTCGGCACGCCGTCCCGACCGTATGGCGTCGTTTACCTCCTGACGCTCCCGGAACGGTTGAACGTGCAGGGCACCGAAACGGGTCCGGTCCTGGCTCTCATCCACGGCCGCCAGTACCGAGCCCTTCCGGTGAGTTCTTCGCTTCAGGTCGAATTTCCGACGTGGGTCCCGCCGGGCGCCGTCCTGGCATGGGGCATCGGGGCCCAGGGGATCACGGCCGGGACCGTCCGGGTCCACGTGCAGGGTCTCCGCCCCGTCCAGGGAGCGGCCCCTATCGACCTCCTGCCCCCGACGGACGTCGCGGCCGCCGAGCTGGCCCACGCCGTTCGGTCCTTTCAGGTCGACCTGAGTCCCCTGGCCCGTCAGTGGGCCGTCTTGCGGATCGCCCTGGAACCGCAGGGCGTCCAAGCCGACCGGGTCTGGCTGGTCGAGCCCATGCTGTATCGGACCGTCCCGGAGGCGTCGTCTCCATGGGCGCCGGTCGAAAAGCCCGTCGAGGCCTTTCAGGAATTCCGTCGCCTGAACAGCCGATTTCACGTCGTCCTCGTCGTCGCCGACCGGCTGGCCTACACGGACCTGAATCTGGAGACGCCGGGTCAGACGCCGTGGCCGAACCTGGAGGCCCTCCTGGCGGGGGCGGCCGTCTTCACGGCGGTGTATCCCGTCTACGACGATCCGGACCGAAACCTGGCCGCCTTCTGGAACGGCGTCCGGACGGGTCTCTCGCCGGTCCCCTTGAGCGCCGTGTTTCGGCGGGGCTTGTATCAGACCTACGGCTTCATCCCGGCAGACGGGGCCCTCTGGGCGGACCTGGGCCGGGCATTTCACACGGTGGAAAAGGCGTCTTCGATAGTCTCGACGCCGGACCGGGAGGTCGACCGCATCCGGGACCGGCTTCGTTATCATCAGGCCCGCCGGGAAAAGGCCTTCATCGCCCGCATCCTTCGGCTGAGTGACCCGTCTGTCGAGACGCAGGGCCTGGACGCCTGGCTGGGGACTCTGCGGCGGGCGCTGTCGGCGGAAGCCGGCCGGGCCACTTCCGTGGACCTCTGCGTCCTGGGGACCGGCCGGGTTGAGGACGGACAGGTCCGGCCGGGATTTCTGGCCTGTCGGCTTCCGACGGGCGTGCTGGTCCCGACGCCCGTCGTGCGGGCGCCGATGTCCGGCCTGGACGTCGTCCCGACCCTGAGCGACTGGTTTGACGTGTCCCGCAAGGACGCCCGTTGGGACGGGGAGAGCCGACTGGCGTGGCTGTTCTACCGGGAGACACCCCCCGAGGCCATCGCCCTGGGCTCCACGCGCCAGGGCGGTTTCATCGCCACCTACGACGGCGTCCTGTGGGTCCAAGACGGCCGGCCGGGGCCCTTCGTGGTCCTGAACCCCCGTAGCCGGGCCGCTTTCGACCCGACGTTCCAGGCCTTCTTGCAGACCTACCTATGGGGCCGCTGGCGGCAAGCCCACCCCGCCCGGATGGCGAACGGCGAATAGCGAATGGCGAGTGGCGAGTGGCGAGTGGCGAATGGCGAATGGCGAATAGATCCCCATTTCCCCTATCTCCCGACCTGCCCATCTGCCGACTGCCTATCTCCCGACCCGCCCATCGGCCGACCTGCCGCCCTATCATCCGAGTTCCGGGACTTCGGCGGCCTCGGCCGTCTCGGGCCGCACGATCAGGACGGGGATCTTGGAGGCCAGGGCGACCTTGTGGGAGGTCGTCCCGAGGAGGATCCGACCCTCTTCCGTCCCGACCCCGTGGCTCCCGATGACGATCAGGTCGACCCCGGCCTCCTCGGCAAAGCGAAGGATCACTTTCCAGGGTGTCCCGATGACGACCTCGCCTGTCGCCGACACGCCGTGGGACTGGAAGAAGGCGACCTCGTCGGCCATCTTGCGCTCCATCGCCCGCTCGATGGTCCTAAACCACTCCCGGAGTTCCGGGTCCTTCTCGTTCATGTAGTAGAGGACCTCGAGGGCGTGGACGACGTACACGTGGGCCCGATGCTTCCGGGCCAGGGTCAGTGCATAGTCCCGGGCCCGGTCCGAGTAGCGGGAGAAGTCCGTCGCAAATAGAATCTGTCGGATCTGCACGGGCAACCGCATGGGCCGACTCCTTCGTGAGTAGCGGATGACGGGTCACGTGTGACGGGGCGGCAGGGACCGAGCCTCCGAACGGCGCCGGCCGCCGTCGGGGAGCCCTTTCGGCCCGTCGTCACGAAGCCGGTACGATGAGCGGGCATTGTAGCATAAGGCGTCTGCATCCAAAAGGTCGTGGCGCGAGGCCGGCCGTCGGACACGGCTGGGCCGCCATCGCTCTGGCCGTCAGTCTCTGGGGAAGCGGACCGCCGGCCGCCGGGACCGGCGAGTGGGTCCAACGGACGTGGGTCGTGATGGGGACTTACCTGACGGTGCGGGTCTTCCACGACGACCCGGCGTACGCCGAGCGGGTCCTGGACGGCGTCATCGGCCTCGTGCAGGACCTGGACCGCCGGTTTACGCTATACGACCCGTCCAGCGAGCTGTGGGCCCTCAACCGACGGGCCGGGGGACCGCCCGTCCCCGTCAGCGAACCCCTGTGGGACGTCCTCGAGCAGGCCCTCGCCTACAGCCGGGAGACAGAGGGCGCCTTCGACGTCACGGTCGGACCGCTCGTCCAGCTCTGGGGGTTCCTGGAAGGGCCCCGCCGCGTTCCGTCCGACGAGGAAATCGCTCAGGCTCGGACTCGGGTAGGCTACAGGAAGATAGAGCTGGACCCCCTACGTCGCACGGTCCGGCTGGCGACCCCCGGGATGGTCCTCGACTTCGGCGGCATCGCCAAGGGCTACGCCCTCGACCGGGCCGTCGAGCGGCTCCGACAGGCGGGCCTTCGCCACGGCCTCCTCAACTTCGGCGGGGAAATCTATGCGATGGGCGCTTCAGACGGTACCGATCAGCCCTGGACCCTGGCCGTCCGCCATCCTCGACGTCCCGACCAGGCTTGGCAAGCGTTTCAGGTCCGAGACATGGCCGTCTCGACGAGCGGTGACTACGAGCGTTTTTTTGTCGTCCGAGGCCGACGTTACGGCCACATCCTTTCCCCGTGGACGGGCCGGCCCGTCGAGACGGATGTCGTCAGCGTGACCGTCGTGACGCCGTCGGCGACCGAGGCCGACGCCCTCTCGACGGCCTTCTTGGTGATGGGACCCGAGCGGGCCCAGGCCCTCGTCGGGCCTGACCGATGTCGGTACGTCCTCTGGATTCGCCGGCAAGGTCGTCGCCTGGTCGAGGACCCCCGGTCTGTCTGGCCGCCCCGTCCGTGCCCGGCCACGACGCCGGCAGTTCGGGAATCCGGTAACTCGGGAGTCCGGGAATTCGGGAATTCGGGAGTTCGGGAATTCGGCAGGTGGGCCATTTTCATCCAAGCCCCGCTCGCCTGAGAGCGGGGTCCGGAGCCATCCGGCAGTGCAGGGACTCGGGAGTTCGGCGGATGGGCAGGTCAGGATTTTTCCGTCCGGAACGTATTTTAAAACCTCCATTTCACAGTTAAAATGCCGAGAACGTAAAGAAAAATCAAAGAAAAACTCGTCCTCTGCGTCCTCCGGGCCTCGGCGGTGAGCTTTGAAACAGGCTCTATCTGCCGAATTCCCGAACTCCCGAGTTGCCGAATTCCCGAACTACCGAATAGAGGGAGGCTCCCGATGGAACCATGGCTGACACCAGATGAACCCGGCGTCTCACCCCGAAAAGCCGACCTCCTGAAGGGCCTCGACCAGGTCCTTTATCTGCTGGAAACTCACCTGCGGGACCTGCCCGACGAGGCCCTCTGGTGGACGCCGGCCCCGAACGTGCCGTCTATCGGCGCCCGGCTTCAGCACGTCGTCGGCGCCTCTTCCCGGCTGGCGACCTATGCCCTGGAAGAGGACTATGACCCCAACGCCCTGGCCGCCTCGGCCGAACAGGACTGGGCGACGACCGGCCGCCCGAAGACGGATCTCCTCGCCGAGGTTCGTCAGACCCTGACCGGTATCCGAGGACGTATCCTTGCCCTGCCTGATGAAGCCCTGGACGAGCCCCGGCCAGTCGGCCGTCGGCGGATTCCCGTCCGCCGGGCCGGGATTCTCCATCATCTCATCGAGCATGCGGCCCACCACGCCGGCCAGGTCGCCCTCCTCACCCGCCTATGGTCGGCCCGCTCATAGGTCCAAAACGGACGATGGTCGGGGCTAACGGGACCGCCCGCAGTTCGGGTAGCGGAATGTCCCGACTCGGGTATGCCAGCAGGCCCGGGACGACGTGAGGGGACACGCCTCGTTCGTCACCCGGTAGTATTCTTGGGTGTACCAGAACGTGCAGTCGTCCGTCGGGTCGACGGCCAACATGCTGTAGTCTCCCCACCGGCCGGAGTCATGCGTCTGGGAGCCGCCGCCGGCGAACAGGACCTGCTCGCCGTCGTAGGTCGTCCCGCCGCCGGACCAGCAGGCATACCGGATGTCCGGAAAGGTGAAGGCGCTCGACGCACTGTAGCCGACGCACAGGTGGTCGGCCCCGTCGAGGGCCGCCGAGCCCATCCACCGGGACAGTCCGTCGTCAGGGGCCTGCGTCGCCTGCCGCCAGATGCACGGCGGCGCGCCCCCGCACTCCCGGTCCCGGGACTCGGTCAGGACGACGTGGTACCACCGAACGCCCGTC
This sequence comes from bacterium HR11, assembly GCA_002898535.1. Classification (NCBI taxonomy): domain Bacteria; species bacterium HR11. The sequence goes on along the minus strand of BEHN01000003.1, from coordinate 75,665 downwards.
CGCTTGCCGTCGACCCACACGGTGTGATTGGTGACCAGCGATTGCCGAGCCCCCAGACGCCGGTACTGAAGTCGGTACATCAGCCGGTCGCCCAGCGCATCGAGAGGCACTTGAGGGGCTTGCTGAAGGATGCAGTTCAGTACCCGAAAACACGGGATCGGCTCCCAGGGTGCCGTCGGCAGGATGAAGTCCGGCTGGCCGTTTTGACCGAAGGTCGATTGACTCGGGTCCCGCCAGTCGACCCGGAAGGCCCACAGCCGCAGGGCATCGATGGGCGGAATCCAGTTTTCGTCGTCCACCTCGGCGAAGAAGTTCGGCATCCCCGGGGGCGGACGGTCCGTCCCGTCAAAGTCGGCCGGGAGCATCCCGCCGAAGCGGATGTCGACGGCGCTCAGGTCGAAGACGACCATCCGAGCCGTCTGGCCGGCCAGCATCCTGTCCCGTTCCAGTGCGGCGACGCCGGCGCCGGCAAAGGAGAAGCCGCCGGCCGTGACGGCAAACTGATTGACGGACATGTAGTAGGCGTCCGGCCACACGCCGAACTTGGGATAGTCGGGAAACTTGCCGCCGGGCCACTCGAAGGCGTACCGGAAGTAGGACCCCGTCGGGTCGCCCGACGTGGAAATGGCCACGCACTCGAAGAACGGCGGGCCGCCCTCGAAGGTGAACTGGCTGACGAGCCAGCGGTCGGCGAGGGGGTCATACAGGACGATGGGGTCGCCGTCGTTGTCCGCCTCGCAAGGTCCGCCAAATCCCTGCCAGAAGAAATTATTCGGGACGGGGCCGAAGATGCGATTTCCGCCCCTGTCATAGATGGCCGTGACGAGGTTGACCATCTGGACATAGTGGCCCGGACCAATGTCGCCGTTCGTATCAGGCGGGAGCACGCGGAAGCCGATAGCGTTGAAGTTGTCGACGTTCGTCTGACCCTCGAAGGTCGTCAGCGGCGGCGGGGTCGCCACTAAGGCCGTCGAGCGTTGGACGACCGAGTCAGGCGTCTGGGGGAGGGTCGTGTTCAGGGCCTTCGGCAGGATTTCGATGGACCGCACGCGGTCTTCGTCCAGACGCTGACGCGGCGGGGCCGGCCGCATGGACCGGAGGGGCGGCGACACGTCCTGTCGGACGGGGAATACGACGACGGGTCGCAACCCGTTAAGATTGGCCCCGAAGGCCGTCGCATCCGGCGTCCGGAGCATAAAGGACCGAGCCGGCCTTCGGATGTGCAGGGCGCCCCAACCGAGGCCTCCAAGTAAGCCCAGCGTCAGGGCCAAGACGATGAGCGTCCACCATGGGTTTGATCGGGCCGTCATGGAAAGCCTCCATCGCAGGGTCTTTTCCCGGCCGTGGGCAGGAGCCAGGTCCCACGGACGTCTCATCGGCCATGGATGCCCTTGCAGTCCATATCCGGCGGTCGGGCCTTCGACACCTAAAACTCCACGGTCACGGCCGGCACGCCGGCCCGACAGAGTTCGCACCGGGCGGCGTCTGGATAGGCCTGGGTCTGAAACTCGATGAGGCGGACGACGGGGATCGGGTCGGGACGAAAGGCCCGGACGCCTGAATCGACCAGGACGCCGACGGCCAAGATCTCGCCGCCGTGGTCCCACACGAGACGGATCAACTGCTCGAGCGTGGTCCCCGTCAGGACGATGTCGTCGACCAGGACGCACCGGTCGCCCGCCTGGACGGCCGTGAAGGGCCGAAAGTACAGTCGGCCGGCTCGTTTTTCGGCCCACACGACCTGCTCGGCCTCCAGGGCGTCCCGGACGGCGAAGGCCACGGGAATCCCGCCGCTGGCCGGGGCCACGACCGTACAGCGAGGCAGGGATTGCGTCACGCGGGGGACGTCCCGCAAGAGTCGGCCGAGGGCGACCCCCAGGCGCCGGACGTTATCGTAGTACCGCATCGCCAGGGGCATTTGGAAAAAGTGGTCCGTGTGAAGGCCCGAAGGAAGGACGAAGTGACCCTGTCGCAACGCCCCCGTCCGGCGGAGGAGTTCCAGGACTTCGTCTCGGCTTGGAATCAAGGGCATCGCCGGCCTCCGGGGTCGACCCGCATCCATCGTCCCACAGGTCGCTCACGCCGTCAACAGCCGGGCGATCCATCCCGCCAAGACGGACGGATGGGTCTGAGGCGCCAGATGACCGACGCCGGGGATGCACACAAAGACCGCCCGCGGGAGGCGTCGGGCCAGGGCCCGTTGGTACCGGGGCCGAACGAGCCAGTCCCGGGCCCCCGCCAGGACCCACACGGGGACGTCGATCTGCTCGGGTCGGACATGATCCGCCAGACGGCCCAGGAGGGCGACCCGACGCCCCAGGACGGCGAGCGGGACGCCATACTGGGGCCACCGCTCGAAGAACCACTGCCGGTACGATGCCCGCAAGCTCGGGGGCAGACGGAGGAACTCGTGGGTCAGCGTGAGGAGGGCCCAGGTGCGGAAAACTCGACCCAGGCGGTCCCAGGCCCGACGCCGGTCGATCCATCGGAAGACCCGCCGAAGCCACGGGCCCGGCCGGTCCCAGGGCGTGCCGTACAGGACGGCCCCTTTGAAGCGCTCCGGGGCCCGACTCAGGCAGACGAGGGCCAGGGCCGCCCCGAAGGACGCTCCGCCGACCCAGGCCCGACGCCAGCCGACGGCGTCCATGTCGGCCAAGACGTCGGCGACCAGGACGTCCCAGTCGAAGTCCGGCGTCGGGTCGAAGTCCCGCTCGCCCCGGAGGGTCGGGACCAACACGGTAAAAGTCTCGCCCAAGGCGTCGGCCCAAGTATCGTAAAAGCGCCAGTGGCCCTGGGCCGAGGGAAGCCACAGGAAGGGCTCGCCCCGGCCGGTCCGATAGAAGCTCCCCCGGACGACGGCCCCGAGGTCCCTGACCGCCGGGACCCCTGAACCCCCGTCCGGTCGTCCGCCTCCTGTGAATCCCTGGACGACCATGCGTGCCCCCGAAGTATTGGGCCATAACAGAGCCGTTCGGTCGGTGAAAACCCCATGGATTCGGCTTTTTCGACCCTTCGGGAAAGACGGTTTTTCAAGCTTTGGCAGATAGGCAGTTCGGCAGATGGGCAGATGGTCCCAAAAGCCCTGGGGCTGATCCTTGCCCACCCGGCTTCTATCTGCCTATCTGCCGACCTGCCCATCGGCCGGATGCTTGAAAAACCGTGCTTTCCGGGCGTTGGGAAAGGTTGTTCCGACGCCATTCTCACGAACCGAACGGCTCTGATAAGATAATCGGGCGGTGAGGCCATCTCGGGACGACATGATGGAAAGCAGTACTGCTTTCCCCCGATGGCTGGCATCCCGCTCCGACTGGCACCGGCGTATCGGCCATTTTATACTATCCGTGCCAACGCAGTTCGTCGAGGCGGTAGCTCAGTGGTAGAGCACTGGCCTTTTAAGCCAGGGGTCGAGGGTTCGACCCCCTCCCGCCTCACCGACTGAAATCCCGCTTTTTGACTTCCGGGCGGGAAGTTCATTCCTTCGCAGTGCAGTTCCCGCGTGCCCCACTCGCATCCCACATCCCGGCCGGCTTAAGCCTCGAACCATCGGGTCCAGAAGCGGAGGAACTGGCGTCGTTCCTGGGGTGGCAGGACACGGTTCCAGAACGTGTAGGCCCCGAGAACCAGCCAGCCGGCCGTGGCGGTGAGGACGAACGCCGGTCGGGCAGTCCACGTCTGGAGGGCCCCGAGAGAGAGGCCTGCCAGGAGAGCCGTGACGGCGAGGGGATTCGCCAGAGCGGACCCGAGTCCCCGAGCCGGCAAAAAGCCAGCCCGCACGCTCCCCCGAAGCAGGAGATAGGAATCCAGCGCCATCCGGAGGGTCCAGGCCAGGGCCGCTCCCGGTAGACCGAGGACCCGCACCCCGACGTATGCCAGGGGGACGTACACGCACGCCTCCCCCAGATGGTACAGGGCCGGTCGGTCCGGACGGCCCTTGGCCTGAAAGAGCGCAAAGACCGGCCAGTTGATGACGTTGATCCACAGGCCGACGGCCAGGACCTGGAGGGGGATCGTGCCCCGCTCGGCGAATTCCCGGCCCATCCAGAACGTCAGGAGGGGTCGGGCGAAGACGACCATCAGGAGGACGGGCCAGGCCATGACGCCGCTGATGATGCGGATACTTTGGAGCGTCAGGTCCTGCTGGGCGACCTGGTCCCGGCGGGCATCCGTCTCGCTCAAGGCCGGCAGGAGGGCCGTGCTGAAGCCCGTCGTCACGCTCCACAGCCGGGTGACCAGCTGGTAGGGCACGACGTAATACGTCAGTTGGGCCACGCCGGCCCATCGGCCGATGAGGAGCTTCTCCGTATGTAAAAGGACGGGCTCGACCAGGTAGCTGACGGTCGACCAACCGCCGAAGCGAAGGAGCGACCGGGCCGTCGCCTTGTCCCATGCAGGCAGACGGAGGTCCGGGACCATCCGGAGGGCCAATCGGTAAAAGACCCCCAGGCTCACGACCTGCATGAGGAGGACCCAGGTGGCCATCCGCAAGAGGCCCCATCCGAGTTGAGCCATCCCGGCCAGGCCGACCGACTGGATAAACGTCAAGAGGGCGGTCCGACGGATGACCCGGTCCATCCGCTGAAGGGCCACCGGCACGGCCCGGAAGAGGCCGGTCATCAGTTCCAGTAAAAATCCGGCGGCCCGGACCCAGAAGACCCAGGCGGCGACCCGATACCATCCGGCCGGAATGGCAAAGACGTGCTGAAATAGCGGTCGCGTCAGGAGAATCAATACGACGAGTCCGGCCAGACTCTGGAGGCCCAAAATCCACACGGCACTCCAGACGGCCTGACGGACACCGGCGGCGTCCTCTCGGGTCATCCCCTGACTCACGAAGCGGACGACGGCCAGACGCAGACTCAGGTCCAGGAACGCAAAGTAGCTCAACAGGACGCCGATGAGGCCCCAGACGCCAAAGGCGGCCACCCCGACGCCGTGGACGATCCACGGGAGGGTGACGAATTGGACCAAGAAGCTAAAGACTTGGCCCCCGATGTTCCAAAGCGTGTTCCGGAGGACCTGTCGAAGGGGTGCTCCCGATTCCATCGGCCTATCGAGTGAGGGCGGTGACAGGACGGCCGCCCGCGAATCCCCCCGCCCCGAGGCCCCTCACGGGGTCGAGCCCACATCAGACCCGGCGGCAGGGATCCGGAGGACCGTGCCCGGTCGGAGCCGGTCGCTGGCCCAGAGGGCGGGATTCCACTGCCGGAGGGCATCGGCCCGGACGCCGTACAGACGGGCGATCGAGGCCAGGGTCTCCCCGGGCCGGACGACATGAACGGCCGTATCGGTCGAACTCGCCAGGGGGATCCGGACGGACGTCCCCGCCGAGACCCGCACGTTTCGAAAATAGGCCGGCAGGAGAAACTGGGGATTGTGCTGGATGAAGGCCGTCAGCGACACGCCCAGCCGTTCCGGGATGTCCCGGAGACCCATCTCCTGCGGCACGACGTAGGTCGCAAACTCCCATACGCCGTCGGCTTGGAAGCCCGGGAAGTACCGCTCGGGCGACCCGGCGACGATGATGGCGGCCAGAAATTCGGGATAGAAATTGCGAGAGGCAAACCCGAAGAGGGGGCCCCGGTATTCCCGCCAGACCCGGACATAGTCGGTCGTCCCGAGCTCGCGAACGGCCCGGCGAACGCCCTCCAGGCCATGGTTGTACGAAGTAATCGCCAGCGGCCAATTCCCAAACTCCTGATAGGCCTGCTTTAGATACCGGGCGGCGGCGACCGTCGCATACAGGGGGTCCAGACGTTGGTCGACCCAGGTGTCCAGGGTAAGGCCCATCTTCCGGGCGGCCGTCGGCATCAGTTGCCACAGACCCCGGGCCCCGGCGAAGGAGGCCGCATAGGGGTTGTAGCCGGACTCGATGAGGGGGAGGTAAGCGACCTCCGGCGGCAAGCCCTCGGCCACCAGGATGGCCCGCACGTGGGGCAGAAAGCGGTACATCCGCTGGAGCGCTTGCTGGAACTTCTCCTTGTGACCCCACTGAATACGTAGACGGTTCCGGGTCTCCTGAAATACGGAGGGGCGATGGGCCCGCTCCGGACCGTAGACTTGCCACAGCCATCGGTGCTGGGGACTTTGCTCGGCGGCCTCAGCGCCCCGGCCGTCGAGGTCGTCTAAGGCCGCCTGGACCTGACGAACTTGTTCCTCCAAAGCCGACCGGACGGCCCGCTGGGTCGCCTCATCCATCGGGTCGACGCCCTCGACGACGACGATTCGCAGGACCCGATGGGGGGCATCGGCATCCACGATGAGGGCCTGCCGACCGGAATACTGGGTAAAGACCTGGACCCAGAACTGGACCGTGGGCTCCAGCTCCGGCGGCAAGGGGAAGGGACCCACGCTCTGGGCTTGGGCATACAGGCAGGTACTTGCGCCCCATGCCCCCCAGAGAAGAGCTCCCACGATTCCGTGAACCCAAAGCTTCCGCCCGTGGCTTCTCATCGTCCCGGCTCTCTGTCTCGGCCTGGGGGCCCGGCGAGAGGCCGACGCCGGCCGGTCAGGCCGGACTCGACCCCGTACGGCGCTCGCCCCACATGGCGCTCTGCTCCGTGACCAGGTCGCCGGCCCCCTCAAACCGTAAGGGAATCGCCGTCTCACTATACGTCCGGATGAGGGCTCGGGAGTACGGGTCCTCGACGGGGGCGACCCGCATCGTACCCGTCCACGCGACGACGGCGTCCGAGTGAACGACGGCCGGCATGTGGCGCAAGACCTTCAGGATCAGGGGTTTGCTCCGGATGACAAAGCCGACCGTGCCCGTCCCCGAAATCTCCATGTAGGCAAACATCCGGTTGTTGCTCTCGGCGATCACCCGGGGCTGAATGTGGAGCGTCGCTTGGGCGACCAGAAAACACGGCATGGCGACGTAAATCGTCTCTTCGTTGAGGGAGATCAGATGAATCGACCGCCGTTCGTAAGCCAGAAACATGAGGCCGAAGCCCTGGGCCATCACGACGGGCGGCCCGCTCGGGATCTCGACGGCCTCAAAGCGCAAGTCGCCCGAGTAACCGACCAACGAACCCTCTCGGAACAAGATACGGTCTGACAGGACGACCTCTAACAGGTGGGGTTCCAGAAGCAAAAACCGTTCCGAACCGACAGGCGGATAGACGTAAAGTTGCTCCCGGGCGTAGATTCCCAGGTTGACCGGCCGGCCCGTCGGGATTTGGGCCGTGACCTCGGCGCTCGGCATGAGGGTCGGCTGGACCCGTTCCTGGATCGAGACCGGGGGCGGCTCCGGCGGGGGGACGAAGGGTCGCGGCGTCGTCTGCGCCGGCTCGACGGGCTCCTCGGCTTCGGCCGGTGCGGGGGACACCGTCTCAGCAAGTGGAAACTCTGGGGCGGGTGCAGGCGGGACGACGGGGGGCGTCTGCATTTCCTCGGTCGGGGGCGCCGGACTCGGCGGGGGCGCCTCCGGCGGGGGAATCGGGATCACCATCCCGAGGCTCCAATCAGGCGGACGGCCGGCCGACGGGGCCGTCTCCGTCGGCGGGGGTGGGACCGGCGTCGGGGGAACGAACTCCGCCGGGGGCGCCGGGGGGGCCGATGCCGAGACAGCTTCCGGACCTGACGGGACGGACTCGGGCGGCGGGACCGGCGGCTCGGACGCCGTCGTCGGGGGCGGCGGGACCGGCGGTTCCCAGGGCATGGGTTGGGACTGAAGCGCCCGGATGACTTCTTCCAAGGGACGGGTCGTCGTTTCACCCGGTACCGGGGCGGACGGCGCCGGCGGAGGCCCGCCCCAAGCCGGCACCGGCTCCGGGGTCGACGGCTGTGTAGGCACAGCGGGTGTCGGCGGAGGCGGGGGTTCCGGGGCCCGAGCCGCCAAAGGCTCGGCCGCCACGATGTCCGCCTCGTCGATGGGTTCCTCGGTCCCGACGGCCGCCGCCGGACGCATGGTCCGCAAACGGGCCCGCACCCGCTCGGCCGGGCCCTCGGCGCCGGCCCGCTCGTAATATGTCAGGGCCTGTTCCAAGAGCCCCTGCTGTTCATAGATGAGTCCCAGGTACCCGTAGGCCCGCTTGTTATCCGGCTGAAGCTCGACGACCCGCTGGAAGGCCATCTCGGCGCCTTCCCAGTCCTTCTTCTTCAGACGGATCATCCCCAGGTTGGAATGAAGGACGGGGACATTCGGGTTTTTGCGAGCCAGGATTTCGTAAATTTCCTCGGCGCTGTCCAGGCGTTCGGCCTTAAAGTAAGCCGTCCCCAACATGTTAAGGACTTTGATGTCGTCGGGCTTGATCCGATACGCCCGTTCCAGGTAGGCGATGGCCTCTTCGTACTGACCTTGGTCCAAAAGGGATTTCCCCTTCGTCAGGTTTTCTAAGAATAAGGCTTCTAAATTGGGCATCTCGATCTCCCCATCCTTTCTCGGCTCACTTGGATTCAGGCTCCCCTGGGGCACCCCCTGCGAAAGTAGAAGTGCTACCCTCCGTCGGACGAGGCCGTCCCGCCGCCCCTGGGTCTGTCTGTCGATCAGGGACCCGCCGGGCGTCCGGCCCGCTGTCCCAGACTTGGGCCGTCAGGGGGATGCGGCGGATGTTTCGATAACGTTGCGGGTCCGGTGCTTCAAAGGCATAGTGCAGGATTCCCTTCTCGTCCTCAAAGCGGTAGACGTATGTATGGGGCTGACCATAGATCTCCAAGACCTTCTTGACGTAGGCCTGGGTCTCTGCAAAGGGCGGGACGCCGCCATGGCGGTCCACGTCGTCCTCCCCGGCATTGTAGGCGGCCAGGGCCAGTCGGAGGTTTCCCTGGTACCGCCGGACCAGATAGGCCAGGTGGGCGACCCCGGCCCGCAAGTTCTCATAAGGGTCCCACAGATTCCGCACCCCATACAGCCGAGCCGTTTCGGGTAGCAACTGCATGAGGCCGACGGCGCCCTTCGGAGACAGGGCCCGCGTCTGAAAGTCCGACTCGATGGCGATGACGGCCAGGATCAGCTTCTTGCTGAGGCCGTGTTCCCGCGCCAGGGTATCGATATAGGCCTCGAAGGCCCGGTACTTTGTCGGACTCAGTGCATACCGTCCCATCGGACGGGCCGACGGTAGGCCGGCATTAGTGTAGGTGACATGTCCCTTTTCGTCCGTCACCTTCCGCCATGTCGATTGGGTCCATCCCGCCCCGGACGTCAGCACGACCCATGCGAGACCTGCCCATTTCCAGAGGGACTGTCTCATAGGGGCCCTCCCGGAGTCCCCAAAGTCCAGAGCCATCATACATGAGACCCGCCGGGGGGTCAACCTTTGCTACCCTTTTTCGGGATCGGCTGTTGGGTATCGAATCGACAGGAGCGGGGGACCGCATTTTCCGCGGCCCCGCTCAAGCGAGCGAGGCCGGGATGCAAATGGCCTACCGGCCGAATTTCCGAGCTTTCGAATCGTTCCAGACCCCGCGCTCCCGAACAGGGACGGGATACTCATTCCCATCTTGCATCCTGTATCCTGCATCCTGTACCCTACATCCGGGCAACCTGCGAGATGGAGTATTTTCATGCCTCATGAAAGTCTTCGGTACCGTCGGGTCCTGCTGAAGCTCAGCGGGGAGGCCTTCCGGGGCCGTCAGCCTTACGGCATCGACTACGAATTCCTTAAGTACATGGCCCAGGAAATCGGGAGCGTCCACGAGCTCGGCGTAGAGGTCGCCATCGTCGTCGGGGGCGGCAACATCCTCCGGGGAAGCGAGGCCGCCCTGCAGGGCCTGGACCGGGCCCTGGCCGACTACATCGGCATGCTGGCGACCCTGATGAATGCCCTGGCCTTACAGGACATGCTGGAACGGCACGGGATGGTCACCCGTTGTCAGTCGGCCCTGGAGGTCAAGGAGGTCGCCGAGCCGCTCATTCGCCGCCGGGCCATCCGGCACCTGGAGAAGGGGCGGATCGTCATCTTTGCCGCCGGGACGGGAAATCCCTTCTTCTCGACCGATACGGCGGCGGCCCTCCGGGCCCTGGAAATTAAGGCCGACGTCCTCCTGAAGGCGACCAAGGTCGAGGGCATCTTCACCGACGACCCCCTCAAGAACCTGTCGGCCCGCAAGCTGGCCCACGTCAGCTATCAAGATTTCCTCCAGATGGGCCTCCGGGTCATGGACTCGACGGCCATCTCCCTATGCATGGAACACGGCCTGCCGGTCATCGTCTTCAACATCTGGGAGGCGGGCAACCTGCGGCGGATCGTCCTGGGCGAACCCGTGGGCTCGACCATCGGCCCGGGCCGGGGGACGTGACCGTTACTCGTAGCGCAGGGCCTCGATGGGGTTCAGACGGGCGGCCTTGCGGGCCGGGTACCAGCCGAAGAAGACGCCGACGGCCACGGCAAACAGAAAGGCCAGGGCGATCGCCTGAGGCGGGAGCGAGACGGGCCAACCCTGCAGGCGGGTCAGGGTCCGAGAGGCAAAGACCCCCAGGACGATGCCGATGAGGCCCCCCGAGACGCTCAGGACGACGGCCTCGATCAGGAACTGGGCCATGATATCGACCTCCCGAGCCCCGACGGCCATGCGGATGCCGATCTCCCGGGTCCGCTCGGTGACCGACACGAGCATGATGTTCATGACGCCGATCCCCCCGACGATGAGGGAAATACCGGCGATGCTGGCCAACAGCATCGCCATTGTCCGGGAGGTGGCGTCCGCCGCGTTGGCGATGTCGACCTGCGTCCGGATGGTGAAGTCGTTTTCCTCAGTAGGCATCAGCCGGTGGCGGTCCCGCAGGAGCTGGGTGATCTGCGCCTCGGCTTCCCGAATCTCCAGGACGGACCGGGCCGAAGCCAGGATCGTGTTGGCGTGGGTCACGCCCATCAGGCGCTTCTGGACGGTCGAGAAGGGAGCCACGATGAGGTCGTCCTGGTCCTGGCCGAAGGCGTTCTGCCCCTTGGGGGCCAGGACGCCGAGGACCTTAAAGGGGATGTTTCGGATGCGGATCGTCTGGCCGACGGGGTCGGCGTCGCCAAAGAGCTGAGTGGCGACCGTCCGGCCGATAATGCAGACCTTCGTCGCCCCCCGCAGGTCCGTGTCCGTAAACAGTTGGCCCCGCTCCAGGGACCAGTCCCGGATGATGAAGTATTCGGGATAGACCCCGTAGACGACGGTCCGCCAGTTCTGGGCACCGGCGACGACCTGGGCACCCGTCCGCACGACGGGCGTCACGTACTGTACGGCCGGGCAGTATCGCCGAATGGCCGTGGCGTCGTCCTCGGTCAACCGCTGGGCCGTGCCGGCCTCCATCCGGACGCCGCCCTGGTTGGCCGCCCCGGGGAAGACGATGAGGACGTTCGTTCCCAGGCTGGCGATCTGGGCCTGGACGGCATCCCGGGCGCCCTGTCCGATGGCCAGCATGGCGATGACGGCGGCGACGCCGATGATGATCCCTAACATCGTCAGGAAGGACCGCAGTTTGTTCTGACCCAAGGCCCGGTAAGCGACCCGCAAGATGCTGACGTATCGCATGGCTTCCCTCATAAACGACCATAGACCATGGACCATAGACCATGGACCATGGACCCCCGGGGCCCCAGCCGGTCTATGGTCCATGGTCTGTGGTCGGATATCAAGGGTCCGATCCCGGTCCCGTCGGATGGATGAGACGGGTTCCCATCAAGTGTCAGGTGTCGGATGTTCGATGTTTGAAGCGGCCTACCACCCAGCGCCTGATACCTAAGACCCAACCCCCAATACCGCTCCCGCGGCTTTGGCCCGCCGACGGTTCTCGACGGGCCGGATCCGATGAATCCGGCCGTCCCGCATCTCCACGACCCGCATGGCAAACTGGGCGATGTCCGGCTCGTGCGTCACCAAGACGATCGTAATGCCCCGCTCATTGAGGTCCTGAAAAACGCCCATGATCTCGACGCTCGTCTGCGTGTCCAGGTTGCCCGTCGGCTCGTCCGCCAGGATCAACAGGGGTTCGTTGACGATGGCCCGGGCGATGGCGACCCGTTGCTGTTGGCCGCCCGATAGCTGGGTCGGGTAGGAGTGCGCCCGGTCGGCCAACCCGACGAGTTCGAGGGCCCGGAGGGCCCGAGCCCGACGCTCTCGACCGGGGATCCCGTCCGCATAGATCAGGGGGAGTTCGACGTTTTCCAGGACCGTCGCCCGGGCCAAGAGGTTGAAGGCCTGAAAGACAAAGCCGATTTTCTTGTTTCGGATGCGGGCCAGGTCGTTCTTCGACAGGCGCCGGACGTCGACGCCGTCCAGGTAATATTCGCCGCTCGTCGGCACGTCCATACAGCCGATCAGGTTCATCAGCGTGGACTTGCCCGACCCGCTGGGCCCCATGATGGCGACAAACTCCCCCCGATAGATGTCGAGGTCGACCCCGCGGAGGGCCGGGAATTCGACTTCGCCGAGACGATAGACCTTCGTCAAGTTACGGATCGAAATGATCGGCGCTTCAGCCATATCAGAATCTGCGGAACATGAAGGGATTCGGCGACTGTGGCGGGTTGGGACCCCGGGCCGCCCGCTCCGAGGTGCTCACCATGCCGACGACGACTTCCATGCCGGGCGCCACGTCCCCCTGGACCTCGACGTAAGTCCCGTCGGAAAGACCCGTCCGGACCGGGACGGGCCGAATGCGCTGGGTCGCCGGGTCCAGGACCCACAGGAGGCCCCGCGAGGGGTCCCGGGGTCCGAACCACGCCGGTCGGCCCTCGGTCCCGTCGGAGGCCGACGACATGGCCGACCGTCTATCGTCCCGGGCCGCCGTCGGCTCCCGTCGGCGACCCCACCCCGGGCCTTCGGACCGGAGTCGCTCCAGGTACTCCCGCGGCGGCATAAACCGCAGGGCCATCATCGGGACCTTCACGACGTCCGGCTTCTCGGCGACCAGGATCGTCACGTTGGCCGTCATCCCCGGCAGAAGCAGGCCCTCCGGATTCGGGGCGTCGATGACGACCGTGTACGTGACGACGTTCTGGTTGACCGTCGGCTGAAGCCGGATCTGCTCGACCCGCCCGTGAAAGACCCGGTCCGGGTAAGAATCCACCGTAAAGGTCACCGATTGGCCGACCCGGACGCGGCCGACGTCCGCCTCATCGACGTTGGCCAGGACCTGCATCTTGCGGAGGTCGTTGGCGATGACAAAAAGGGTCGGCGTGTTGAAGCTCGCCGCGACCGTCTGACCCACGTCGACGTTCCGGGAGACGACGACCCCGTCGATGGGCGACGTGATGGTCGCATAGAACAGATTCGTCCGGGCCCGACTCAGGTTGGCCTCGGCCGACTTCAGGTTGGCGACGGCCGTCTCGTAGTTCGACAGGGCCGCGTCGTAGTCGGCCTGGGCGATGAGGTTTTGGGCCAGCAGACGCTTGGCCCGCTCTAAGTTGCGCTCCGTCTGCCGGACTTCCGCCAAGGCCCGTTCATAGGCGGCCTCGGCGTCGTTCAGGGCGGCGATCAGCGGCCGCTTGTCCAGCTCGGCCAGGACCTGCCCCTTCCGGACACGGTCGTTGAAGTCCACGTAAATCCGGGCGATCGTGCCCGACACCTGGGTCCCGACCTGAACCGTCGTGATGGCGCTCAGGGTCCCCGTCGCCGTCACGGTCACCCGGAGGGGTCCCCGCTCGACCGGGACGGTCCGAAAGTTGAAGTCCGCCGCCCGATTGTTCCGAACGTACCAGGCCACGCCGGTCCCGCCGGCGATCAAGACGAGAGCGGTCACCCACCATGCGGCTCTTTTCATCGGAACCCTTCACCTCGATGAGAGTCCACGCATCTCCAAAACTCGGCCCCGGGTCCCAGGGGTCGGGACCCCGGGAATTTGGCAGACAGGCAGATGGGCAGGTCGGCCGTTTTCATCCAAACTCCGCCCCTCGGGGCGCGGGGTCCCGAGACGGCTCCCGGACCCCGACCCTTCGCGGCCTGCCATTCCCCACTCGCCGTTGGCTGATCGGCCGAGTCGGCGTCGTCACGCCGTCCCTCTGCTTGAAAGCCGTCTTTCCCGAAGGGTCGGAAAGGCCGGGCCGATCAGAGTCGGATCCCCTATCTCGCACATAAAGTTCGTCCGCGCAGACGGGTCGGCCCAGGGGCGATGCGGGCAGAGAGACCCCCCTTCGTGTCCCAGATCATTTAACGTCCCGAGGTCTGGAAAGTTTCGGGGGACGCAGGTCGGGGAGTGGAGGGGATAGAGGCGCCGGCGTCCCGCCGGCCATCACGGTCAGTGGACCCACGTGTCCAGGTCGGGCCACGCACTCTGAAGCGCCCGCTGGAATTCGGCCCGAAGCTCCTCGGTCGGCTCCTGATTCAGCCACTCCAGGACCGTCCGGCCCCACCGGGGGTCTTCCGGATAGACCCGAGCGATCAGGCGAACGACGGCGGCCGCGGCGGTGCCCCCGAATTTCAGGGCGGCCTGGGCGAGCCGCTCGATGAGGGCCTCGGGGATGCTCGAACCCTGCAGGGCCTTAGCGTCCAGAGCCTGCAAAAGGGCTTCAGCGATGGCGCTCGGATACAGCTCGACGGCGTCCAGCCACTGGGGGTCCTGCAGTGCGACGTCCGGCCATCCCTTCAAGATCTCGAAGGCCATCTCCGACGTCCAAGGCGAACGCCGCCCCGCCGCCTGAACCATCCAATTCACGAAGGTCACGAGCCAAGCGGTCGCCCCCGGCTGGACCTGGGCCACCCACGAGATGACCTCCCGTCGGGACCAGAAGTCACCCGCTTCGTCGGCCAGCCGGATCGTGCGCTCGATCGTCTCGGTGTCCACGTTTCGGAGCCGAGACCGGTACTGGCGCAGGATACCGATCAGCTCGATAAACGCCATACTCTTCATGGTCACATCTCCATACTTTTCATTTCCAGGCACAGCCCCCCTTGCACCTTCGAGTCGCTACCTGTCCGGGGTCTGTCCTGGATACGGTCGATGACCCCAGTAAGGTAGCAAATTTCATTCCAATGAGGTCCGAGCCGAAAAGGGTAGGTCTGACGAAGCCTCGCGGGGCGGCTCCGGGCGCCCCGCGTGTCTCATAATCTCACACGTGTGTCCGCCTGAAGCACGACCGGGCCCCGGTCCTGTCGGGGCCTCCCCCATGACCGGCCGTGCATCAGGTCCGACGCCGACCCGCTTTTCGCGCCTCGACGGGTTTGCATCCCGGGAGTCGGAACCCTATATCTTGACGCCGGGACGATCTCCGACTGCCGGACTCCGAGGACCATTCGGCCGATGGAGACCCGAACCGTCTCGACATGGAGCGTCGAGGAAGCCTTGAAGGCCGTGGTCGTGTACGACGTGGCCCCCGGGGGTCAGGCCTTGCTCGTAGCGACCCGGGCGCTTCAGGCGGACCGGCCCATCGTATGGCTCGTCCCGGACGACCGGCGCTTGGCCGAGCGGGAGGACGAGGTCCGGTTCTGGCAGACCGTCTTGGCGGGCGATGCGACCCGGTCGGTCCCGGTCGTCTCGCTCCCCGACTATGAGCGCACGCCCTTCCTGCTGGTCGAGACCCATCCGGACATCGTGGCGACCCGTCTGCGGGCGTGGTCCACGCTGATTCGGGCTCCCCGATGGGTCCTCGTCCTGCCCGTGGGTTCGGCCGTCCGGCGGGTCCCGCCCCTGACGTTCTTCCAGAGCCTTCAGTGGGATTTCACGCCTGGGATGGAAATCCCCCGGGACTTCCTGATCGAGCTCCTCGTGCAGTACGGCTACCGGCGGACCGACCAGGTCCAGCAGGCCGGCGACTTTGCCGTCCGGGGCGCCATCGTGGACGTCTTCCCGCCCGGCTACGACGACCCCGTCCGGATGGAATTCTTCGACGAGCGGCTGGAGGAGCTCCGGGCCTTCGACGTGGAGACCCAGCGGAGCAAGGCCCGGCTGGGAACCTTACGGGTCCTTCCCTGGGTCGAGTTCCCCCTGACCCGGGCGCAGACGGACCGGTGGTTTCAGCGGGCCGCCGAAGTCGTCCCGCCGAAGCAGTGGGCGCCGGCCTGGGAGGCGGCCCTGGAGGCATGGACCGAGCAGGGGCGGTTTCCGGGCTACGAGGACTACCTGGCCTGGGCCTTCGAGACGCTTCACGCCTGGTGGGAAGTCTTCCCGACGGCCGAGTGGGTCGTCTCCGAGCCGGCCGCCGTCCAGGCCCAGTGGGAAGCCCTGTACCGCCATGCCGAGGAGGCCGCTCGGCACGCCCTCGAGCAGGGCATCCCGGCGCCGGTCCCCCGGGAGTGGCTCACGCCGTCTGATGCGTGGTCGGCCTTCCAGGCGGGCGGCCGGTGCGTGCAACGGATGACGGCCGAGAGTGGACCGTCGTCCGCCGCGGCGGGAGCGCAGCGCCTGGGGTGGCGGGCGCCGGCTTCTTACGAGGGTCACATCGACCGGTTCCTCCGGGACACGCAAGCCTTCCTGCGGTCCGGTGTCCGGGTCGTTCCCGTCCTGAGCTCCCGGCTCCGGGCCGAGCGGCTCCAGGCCCTCCTGCGGGAGCGTCTCATGCAGGCGGGCCCCGTCGTCCCGCCGGAAGCACTGGGCCCCGCCTTGCGGGACGATGCCCTCGTCCTCACGTACCATCCCCTCCACTGGGGCCTCGAGGCCCCGGGCCTCGGCCTGTGGGTCGTCCCCGAGGACGCCATCTTTGGGCGTCGCATCGCCCTGGAAGTTCGTCACCATGTGCCCCTGGAACGCTCGCAAGCGATGGACCTGTCGGAGCTTCGGCCCGGCGACTACGTCGTCCATACCGAACATGGCATCGGCCGCTTCATCGGCCTCCAACGGCTTCAGTACGGGGAGCGGTCCGTCGAGACCGTCGCCATCGAGTATGCCGGAGGCGACCGGCTGTACGTCCCGGTCGACCGTCTCGACCTGGTCCGCAAGTACGTCGGCCCGTCCGACGAACCGCCGGCCCTGGACCGACTCGGCGGTCGGACCTGGCAGGCCAAGCAACGCCGGGCCCGGCAGGCCGTCGAGGGCATCCTGCGGGAGCTCGTCGAGCTGTATGCGGCCCGGCAGGTCATCGAGGGCTTTGCCTTTCCGCCCGACGACGGCGTTCAACAGGCCTTCGAGGCGGCCTTCCCCTACGAGCTGACGCCCGACCAGAGGCGGGCCATCGAAGAGGTCAAGCGGGACATGGAGCGGCCCCGGGCGATGGACCGGCTCCTGTGTGGGGACGTGGGCTTCGGCAAGACGGAGGTCGCCATGCGGGCGGCCATGAAAGCCGTCCTGGGCGGCAAGCAGGTCGCCGTCCTGGTCCCGACGACGGTCCTGGCCTTCCAGCACTACATGACGTTCACCCGGCGGTTTGCCGAGTTTCCCGTCCGGGTCGCCATGCTGAGCCGGCTCGTCCCGGAGGCCGAACAGCGGTCTATCCTGCAGGCCCTCAAGCGGGGCGACATCGACATCATCATCGGGACCCATCGTCTCTTGTCGGACGACGTCGAGTTCTTCGACCTGGGCCTCGTCGTCATCGACGAGGAACAGCGTTTCGGCGTCCTCCAGAAGGAAAAGCTCAAACAGCTCCGTCGGGAGGCCGACGTCCTGTCGATGACGGCGACGCCCATCCCCCGGACGCTCCAGATGGCCCTGTCGGGGCTGATGGAGATCAGCCTGATTCGGACACCGCCCCGGGACCGCTTGGCCGTCCAGACGCACGTCGTCCACTTCTCCCCGGAGGTCATCCGTTCGGCCATCGAGCACGAACTCAGTCGCGGGGGCCAGGTCTACTTCGTCCACAACGAGGTCGAGACGTTAGACCGGATGGCCGCCCTCGTGCAGGACCTGTGCCCGATGGCCCGGGTCGCCGTCACGCATGGCCAGATGCCGCCCCGGCGGCTGGAAGACACGATGCTCCGGTTTATGCAGGGCGACGTCGACGTCCTGGTGACGACGACGATCATCGAGAACGGCGTCGACATCCCGAACGTCAACACGCTCATCGTGAACAACGCCCACCGCTTTGGCCTGGCCCAGCTCTACCAGCTCCGGGGACGGGTCGGCCGCTCCTACCGGCGGGCCTACGCGTACTTGATGGTCCCCCCGATGGCCGAGCTCTCGGAAGTCGCCCGGCGGCGCCTGGCGGCCCTACGGGAGTTTACCGAACTGGGCTCGGGCTTTCGGCTGGCGGCCCTGGACCTGGAACTGCGGGGAGCCGGGGAGCTCCTGGGTCGGCGGCAACACGGCCACATGCAGGCCCTCGGTCTGGACGCCTACGTCGAGGTCATCCGGCAGGCCGTCGCCGAGCTGAAAAACGAGCCGTACCGGCCGCCGCGTCGGACGACTCTCCGTCTCCCTGTCCATGCCGAGATTCCCGACGACTACATGCCGTCGGAGCGCCACCGCATGTACTACTACCGGGCCTTGGCCGAGGCCGATACGGTCGAACGGGTCGAGGCCCTCGCCCAGGAACTCCGGGACTGCTACGGCCCCCTCCCCGAAGCCGTCGAGAACCTCCTTCACCTGGCCCGCCTGCGGGTGGAGCTCCAACGGGAGGGCGTGACGGAACTGAGCGTCCAGCAAGACGCCCTCGTCCTGCGGCTGGACGTCCCCGACGACGCCCGCCTGCAGACGTGGCTCCGACGACTGGCCCGGCTCCCGAAGGCCCGCGTCGAGCCCCCCGACCGGGTCGTCCTCCCCGGATGGCCCCGGACGGCCCCGGTGACCGAGCTGGTCGACTGGCTTCGGACCCACGTGCTGGCCTGAAAGGGCATAGCAGAGCCGTTCGGTTCGTGAGAATGGTGTCAGAACGACCTTTCCCAACGCCCCGGGAAGCATGATGTTTCAAAGTGACGGAGTGATGGAGTGACGAAGGAACCCGGCGGGCCGATGGGCCGTTTTTATCCCAGCCCCGCTCGCCAGAGCGGGGTCGCGGCCATCCGGCCGCCCGGCAGTTGGGGAAGTGACGAGCCACGGCCCTTTCGGCAATTCGGGAATCCGGCAGTTCGGGCACTCGGCCGATGGGCAGGTCGGCCGTTTTTATCCCAGCCTCGCTCGTCCGAGCGGGGCCCCCGAGATGGACCCCAGACGGCCAGCCCTTCGCGATTCGCCACTCGCCGTTCGCTATTCGCTATTCACCATTCGCCATTCCGACGGGATGGGGTCGGAAGAGAAGCCGTCGCCCGGGCGGAAGGGTCCGGATCGGTGTCGTCCCGACGTCACGAAGCTCGCGGTCCGGGGCCCAATCACGACCGGTCGAGATGACAAAGATTCCCTTTTGACCTATCATGATGAGGCGGCGTTCTCACGGCGTCTGCCAAGGTGGGGCAGTTTATGCTGAAAGTTCGGGACATCCTGCCGAGCCTTGAAGTCTGGGTCACCTTCCCCGAGGCCACGGTCCTCGAAGCCGCCCGCCTGATGGCCGAGCACCAGGTCGGGGCCCTGCCGGTCGTCAACGAATACGGGCAACTCATCGGCATCGTGACCGAGCGGGACGTGCTCTACCAGGTCGTCGCCCGGGAACGGGATCCCCGTCAGACGTCGGTCGCCGACATCATGACCCGGGATGTGGAGGTCGTCGACCTGGACGACTCCTCCCTCCAGGCCCTTTACAAGATGAGTACTCGCCGGTGCCGCCACCTGCCGGTCGTGCACGACAACCAGGTCGTCGGCATGCTGTCGATCAAGGACATCCTGTGGGCCGAGCTCCGTCGTCAGCAGGCGGCGTCGGCCGGGGAGGCTTCCTCGGCCGAGGTGCATACCTGGGTCTGCCTGCAGTGCGACTTTCGGCTGACGGCTTGGATGCCGCCCGACGAATGCCCCCGCTGTGGGGCCTTTAACAGCTTCCGGTTTTCATTGGCTTGAAGAGAGGCCAGGGCATGCAAGTGTCCCGCCAGGATTTCCCCGATCACACGGTCCTGGCCATCGAGGGCCCGATCCGGGTCGGGGAGAGCGCTCGGAAGTTTTACGAGCTGATGAGCGAAGTCCTCGACGCCGGCGTGGCCTGCGTCCTGGTAGACTTGCGGGGCGTCGATTACATCGACAGTACGGGGCTCGGCGAGCTGGTCGGCTTCCTGGAACGACTCCGGGGGACCTCGGCCCGCCTCGTCCTCGTTCAGCCCCGGGACCGCATCTTGACCCTCTTGCGGATCACGGGTTTGGACCAGGTCTTCCCGATCTTCGACTCCCTGGAAACGGCCCGGACCCATCTGGGCCTCTCCGGGGCGGCAGGATGAGTCCCGGAAGACGGGGGATGAAGCTCGGTTGGGTCTTCGGCCTGGTCGGTCTGACGCTGGTGTGCGCCCCTCGCGAGGGAGGGGCCTGGGATTGCGACATTCAGGTCTGGGCGTACCGGCAGACGTACCCGTGGCTCCCGCCGGCCCTCCGGCGTCTGGTCACGCTTCAGGAAGACGCCGCCCGGGCGACCCTCTGCCGGCCTCCGACGCCTGAGGAGGCGCAGACCCTCCCCCGCCTCCTGCCCTACTGGCTGAGGGAGGTCCCCCAGCGCTTTTACCAGACGGGCCGGCTGACCCCGGTCCTTCAGACCTTCTCGGAAAGCGCCCGATGGGTCCTGTGGCTCCACGACCCGGCCGTCTATCGGGAAGTCGACCCCGCCGTCCGACAAGCCTTCTACGAATTCACCCGGCGGCATCTCGAGGAAATCCCGCCGGTCTTCTATGGCTACCGGGACCCCGACCTCGAGGCCGGCCGCTGGGACCGATGGCTTCA
This sequence comes from bacterium HR11, assembly GCA_002898535.1. NCBI lineage: Bacteria > bacterium HR11. The sequence continues at coordinate 55,084 of BEHN01000003.1, read as the reverse complement.
GAAAGTCCGGACCGAGTCCCGGGAATATGCGCAGATGCTGGCCCGGCCCGCCGAGTTCGGGCTCCCGGCGGAGCCCCCAGCGTGGGCCGACCTGGACTTCCGGAGCACGGCCTTCGGGATCGCCGCCCTCCGGCTCCAGCGGGGCGTCAGCCGGGTCGTCCAGGTCTGGCTGTACATCTGGCGGCAGGGCCATGGAAGCCTTCGGGACTTGCCCGTCCCCTACGATACGGACGTTTACATAGGAAATCCCCGCCCTGCTCATTAGATAGAGCGGTTCACCTCGACGAAAGGGGGGTGGATTGGGGACCCCTCGGGGGACACGATTCTACAAGCAAGGTGACGGCGGGACGGGGTCGCACACGGACCCCAGACCCCAGCCAGGCGGACGGCTCCGTCAGCAAAGCCCTATTCGTCCCCCTTGACTTCCCAGCCCGCCTGGATGGCCGCATACCACCCGGGTGCCTCGGTCCGCAATCGCTCGAATTCCTCGGGCGTATAGACAAACAGGTCGATTCCTACAGGGAACCCGACGGGCAGAAAGTCGGCCGCCCGCGCCCATCGGGGCTTGTCGGACCGGGCCACGATGATACACAGGTCCACGTCACTGCCCGGCGTCGCCTCGCCACGGACCCACGACCCGAACCAGATGACCCGCAGGACCTCCGGATGCTCGGCCCGGAGGCGGGCGACGTAGGCCTGGACGGCCTGCGCGATGCGCGCCCGGTCAGCCGATCTGACGACGACAGAACTCAAGGATGACCTCCGCGCATTGGATGGCCGTCTCAGCGTCGGCTCGAGTGTAAAAATCAGTCGGCGCTCCCGAATCAAAGCTGTTAGGATAACGGGTCGGTATGTAGTGCTTGTCCAGCGTCCGGGCACAGTCGATCAGGTCGGCCGTCGGCCCGACTTCCGGCGGCAGGTTGCCGACCAAGGCCGTCAGGGTATGGCCCCAAGCTTCCATCCCGAGTTTCTGGAACAGGGCCTTTAGGGCTTTTTCGGCCGCCTGTTGTGCCGCAAAGCAACTCCACTCGAAATCACCGTCCTCCATTGCGTGCCGTGCGTGTCGTAAGTCGGCCTCGGCCTGACGAAACCAGTCGGCGACTCGACGGCCCATCGAGGACGTCTCCTGCGGAATGGCCCGGCTCCCCGGTAGCGCATAAGACTATCAAAACCGTCGGCTCCGGCGAAAGGGACCCGGGTCGGCGTCGTCACGCCGTCCCGAAGCTTGTAAAATCTTCCTCCTCGGGATGATGGCCAAGCCGGTCCGACGCCATTCTCCCGAATCGAACGGACCTGCGATGAAAGCCGTCGTATTTTCGGACATCGACGGGACGATGACGGCCCCGGACTTTCCATGGGAAACGACGCTGGAGACGCTCCGGGTCTGCGAGGCCCACGGCGTCGGCATCGTGGCCGTCACCAGCAAGACGCTGGACGAGATGATGGCCTGGCGGCGGCTGCCGGCCTTCCTGCCCTGCTTTGCTTACGAGAGCGGCTGGGGCGTTGCCGTCCCGGCCGACGGGCCGTATCGTTCGACTTGGCAGGCGGCGGCCCGACGGCGGGGCTATCAGTTCGCCGGTGAGTCCGACGGCCTCGCTCTCTACGAATGGCCCCAGCGGCCGGAGGCGGCAGACCTGCGGCGGGCGGCGGAGGCGACGGGCGTACGCATTCGTCTCCTGTCGGAGATCCCGCCCCAGACGTTTACCCGCTGGAGCGGGCTTCCGCCGGAGGCCGTCGAGCGGGCTTACCGGCGGCGGGGACCGCCGCCTTTCGTCATCGAGGCCGGCTCTCCGAAGACCTTGGCGGCGCGGGCCCGGGCGCGAGGCTGGTACCTCCTGCGGGGGAAACTTCTTTTCACGTTGACGCCCGTTCACAAGGGCCACGCCGTGGATGCCCTCTATCCGGGCCTCCGCCGGATATGGCCCCGAGCCGCCTTCTGGGCCGTCGGCGACACGGCGTCCGACCGCCGGATGGCCCGCCGGGGCATCCCCTTCGTCCGGGTCGACCATCCCCGGGTGTGGCGACGATGGGTACTCAGGGTCGTGGGCAGATGGGCAGGTAGGCAGGTGGGCAGGTAGGCAGATAGGCAGATGGGCAGGTGGGCAGTTCGGAGGCCTCCATGGGAGACTTTTGGCAGAACTACGTACCGACCCTGCCGTTGATCCGGCCGGACGTTTGGCCCCGCTTGGAGGAGCGTCTCGCGGCGGTGGCCCGGCGAAAGCCCGTAGGGGTCCTGATCCCCTGTCTGTACTCGGACTTTCAAGCGCCGGCGATGACCCACATCTTGGAAGTCCTGGCCGGCATCCCTTACGTGAAGAGGGTTTACATCAGCCTGGACCGGGCCGAGGCCGCCGAATTCGAGACGGCCGTCCGGGCCGTCGCCGACGTCCTGGGTCCTCGGGGCGTCGTCGTCTGGAATGACAGCCCCCGTCTGCAGGCCCATATCCAGTCCGTCGAAACCGTCCTCCCCCTGGGGCCCCGGGGCAAGGGTCGGGCCGTCTGGACGGCCCTGGGCTATGCCCTCGGGGAGGGCCAGGTCGCCGTCCTGGCTTTTCACGACGCCGACGTCCTGACTTACGACCGGCCCTTCCTCGGACGGCTCCTCTACCCCGTCGTCGTCCTCGGCTTCCAGTTCGCCAAAGGCTTCTATGTCCGGTATCGGGACCAGCTCTACGGACGGGTCGCCCGCCTGTTCTACTTCCCCTTTGTACGGGCCCTCAAGCAGATCCTGGGGTCTTTAGACTTCCTGGAGTACATGGGCGACTTCCGGTATCCCCTGGCCGGAGAAATGGCGACCTTCACGAGCATCCTGCGGGATATCCCCGTCCCGGCCGACTGGGGCATCGAGGTCGGCCTGCTCGCCGAGGCCTACCGTCTCCTGAACGTTCGGAACATCTGTCAGGTCGAAATCACGGACCGCTACGACCACAAGCACCAGACGACGGGGCCGCCCGACTTCTCGGGCGGCCTGACCCGGATGGTCGTCGACATCGCCCGGGCCTTCTTCGTGGAGGTCGCCAGCCGGGGCGTCGTCCTGCCGGCCGACTTCTTTCAGACCCTGCGGCTGACCTTCATCGCCCGGGCCCGGGAATACTCGACCGTGTATGGAGCCATGAGCGAGTGGTGCGACCTGGCGTACAACCTCCACGAAGAACGCTCGATGATCGAGCTGTTCGGTCAGTGCATCGACCGGGCCGTCCAGGAGTTTCGGGAACAACCGACGGGCCTGCCCCGACTCCCGACGTGGCACCGCCTCGAGTCGGCCCTGCCCGGCATCCTGGACGCCCTCGTCGAGGCCGTCCAGGCCGACCTCCGGGAGGCCGGACGGGGGTAACCGGGCGGTTCACCTCAATACAGACAGGCTACAAAATGCAGGATACGGGATGGGTCCAGGGTCCCGGGCCCCAGAATCGGGCGTTCGGGAATTCGGCCGATAGGCAGATGGGCCGGTTGGACCCAAGCCCCCTCAGGCTCTGTTGATACCCTCTTCAGGCTTCTGGGGAGGCCCTGGGCCCGCCGAGGGGAGCCCAAAACATTCAGAGGGGATGGACGCCGCCGTCACCGGCGGCGCCGGGACCAAGGGACGCCGGGATGACGCCCGGCGTTCGGATGGGATGGACGCCGCGGGGGGCTTTGAGACGATGGCTCAGGGATGTCAACAGAGCTAGACTGGTTCTACACACACCATTCGCCACTCGCCATTCGCTATTCGCCACCCGCTCCTCGCCACTCGTTGACCGGCTTCATGGAGGGGCCTAATTTTGAAAGAGTTCAAGTGGATTCTACGAGGGGGGCCGGGTCCAGAGACTTTGTAGAGGCGGGGATGCCGGGATGGAGTGACGAGAGTAGTGGTTACGTCCAGGGCTGAACCCCTACACCCGTCACTCCACAGACTCCATCCCTTGATCCCCCCCTTGTCGGGCCGGTAAACCCGGCCGCCTTTCCCGGAGGGCCGGGGTACCGGCCAATCCGCGTCTCGCACCCCGAGGGCCTTCGTCTCGACGCTCCGCCTCTTCGACCAAGGGCCGGACGTCCGGCCGACCCAGCGACACGAAGGGCCTGGCCCCTTTGCGTCGGGAGGTGGACGATGCGGCGCTGGACCTTAAGCCGACGTCGTGTCGTTTCGACCCGGCTTTGGGCCGTCGGGCTTCTCTGGCTGGCGACGTTCGTGTGGGCCCTGACCCTACCAGCGTACAAGCTCCTGCTGACGGTCTGGACGCCCCTCCAAGTTCAGTTCTGGCGGTATGCCCTGGCGACCCTGCTGGTCGTCGGACTCGGCCGACTCCGGGGGCCGAGGCGGACCGGCCGGGACTACGGCCGGGCCCTCCTCCTGAGCCTGACGCTGTGGATCGGTTTTACGGCCCAGGCCTATGGCATTCGGTGGACGACGGCTTCGAAGGCGGCCTTTCTGACGTCCCTGGCGGTCCTCTTCGGACCCGTGCTGGCCCTCCTGGTCTTCGGGCGCCGGGCCATCCGGGCCACCGGCCTCCGGGTGCGGGCGCTGGGCTTCTACTGGCTCCTCGTCCTGGTCGGGACCGGCCTGGTCACGATCCACGAGGACTGGACGTGGCGTTGGAACGTGGGCGACGTCCTGTGCGTGACGGCCTCGGTAGCTTTTGCCGTCGAATCGGTCCTGATCGACCGGTGGGTGAAGCCGACCCAGGCCCGGTGGTATGCGGCCTGGCAGTTGGTCGGGATGACGTTCCTGACGGCCCTCTGGGGCGTCCTGACCGGGGAATCCCTGGCCGCTCCGGTGAGGCCGGCATGGGCGTGGGTGCTCGTCGCCCTCCTGGCCGTGTTCCCCTCGTGGCTTGCCTTCGAGTGGCAGATGGCGGCCCAGCCCTGCCTGCAGACGTTCCTGGCGAGTTTCGTCTATGCCCTGGAGCCCCTGCAGGGGGCCCTCCTGTCGGTCCTCCTGCTGGGCGAGCGGCTGAGCGCCGTCCAGTGGGCCGGCGGCCTGCTCCTCGGCGGGGCCCTCGTCGGCGTCTCGAGCCGGATGGCGCCCCAGTCGGGGAATCGGCCCGCCGTCCGGCCTACGGTGTCGGCCCTGGCCCGCTCGGCCGCATGACCCTTCTCGCCCGGCCCCTCCTCAGGGGACGCGGGGGACGACTTGCCGGGGTCGCCCCTCCGTAGCCTGTCCCCGCCTCTGGGAACAAGGGGTCAGGAGCCCGGATTTTAGGTTGGCACGGTAGTTGTTACATATATTTCCGAGAGGTAGACCCGTGCACGAGGGAGAGGCTCGCCTTGATGCAGTGGCTCCTTATCGGGCTCCTCCTGCAGGCTACGTCGCCGTGCCTGAAGTGTCATAAGGACTTCCAGAAGCTCCCCGTGAAGCATGAGGTCTTAGAAGACTGCACGACTTGCCATGAGGAGCAGGGGGATCATACGTTTCCGACGCTAACGCCGGAGGCCATTCGGAACCTCTGTGTGGATTGTCACGACGTAGCGACACAGCATCCGCCCAAGGAAAAGGCTGTCTGCACGGCCTGCCACGACCCCCACGCTTCCCGCCTGCGTCCCCTCCTGAACCAGTCCGTGCCCGCGCTGTGCCAGAAGTGTCACCCTGCGGGGCCCTCCCCGGTCTTTTCCCATCCCCCCTATGAAGAGGGGTCCTGCACGGCCTGCCATACGCCCCACGGGAGTTCTCATAAGGCCCATCTGGCAGGCCCCGAGCCGGAAACGTGCATGACCTGTCATGACGCCATCGGCGAGCGACTCGAGCAGTCCCATCCCCATGCCCCGGCCCAGGACGAGTGTGCGACCTGTCATGCGCCTCACGGCTCCGACTTTCCCCGGATCCTGAAGTCTCATCTGTCGACCCAGTTTTACGAGCGCTACACGCCACTTCAGTACTCCCTGTGCTTGCAGTGCCATCCGGCGGCGGAGGTATTCGGCCCTGACAGCGGATTTGTCCGGGGTCCCAAGAACCTCCACCGGGTCCACGTCCAGCGCCCTCGGGGTCATAACTGCCTGGTCTGCCACGAGCCCCATGGAACTGCGCAATCGCACCTGCTCCGGTCGTGGATTCGATACGGCCCCCTATGGGCCATTCCCCTGCGTCTGCAGGTTCGGGAGAAGCAGAAAGCGTGCCAGCCGGCGTGCCATCAGGCCGAGGAGTACGGACGATGAAGCCGTGGGCCCTATTGAGTGTTCTTGTCGTCCTGCTCCTTCAGGTCCAGCCCCCGGACCCGGTCCGCTATCCGCCCCCGGGCGCCCACCTCCTGAGTTCCCGTGTCGTGGTCGTGGCCGAAGCCGAGGACATCCAGACGACTGGGTCGGTCCTGAAAAAGGTCCGGACCGATGCGTTCGTCCACCTCATCTTGGCCTTGCCGGCGGGGAAGCACGAACTCCGGCTGGTGACCGTCCAGAAGGGGCAGGTCCGCCGCCAGACCCGGGCGGTCCATGTGTTCCCGTCTCGTCATTATCCGGACGTGCCCCCTTACGCCTTTCATGACGACGCCCAGACCCTGGCGGTCTGTGCGGGCTGTCACTCGGACGGCACCGGGACCGAGGCGTGCCTGCGATGTCACACGGACAAGACGGGTCAGGCCGAGGTCCCCCACGAGGGCTACGACCCAAAGGACTGCGGGACTTGCCATGCGAAGGGCACGGGGCCGGCACCGGCCGCCGCCTGCGCCGAATGCCATGAGGCGGTTACCGGCCGCCTGCATGCCCCTTACGCCGTCGGGGATTGCCGGCTATGCCACGACCCCCACGGGGCCGCCCGGAAACGGCTCCTGACGGCGGAGATCCCCGAGCTTTGCGCTCAGTGCCACCGGGCCGAGGACTACCGGGAGGCCGTCCATCCAGTCGCCCAACATCCGATAGAGTCTCGGGGGCTGACGTGCGTCTCCTGCCATCAGCCTCACGGCGGGCCCTTCCCAGGATACCTGCGGTGGGCCCCGGAGGTGTTCTGCGACCAGTGCCATAAGGGTTCGTGAAGACGAAAGCGTTCGATCTCGGGATTCGGTCGCCCCAGAGGGCTTCCTGCCGGGTCGAAACCCGGTCATTCGATCGCAGCGACCGCTTCTTAACCGTCGTGAGAAGGTCCCAAGGATGGTCCGAAACAGAACTGTCGGCTACGCGTTCCTCGACCGAGCCGTCGTGCTCACCCTCCTGGGGGCCGCCCTCCCATTGGCCGGAGGACCCCATGACCTGACCCGACCCGGGCGAGTCTGGGTCCCCGGTGCCTCATCGACCTGCGAGGTCTGTCATGCAACCCACGGGGGCGAAGTTCGGTCCCTGACCCTTCGGCCGCGTTTTTTAAATGCCCAGACCTTTCTGACCCGGGCGGCCGGCGTCTCGGACCGCAACCTGGCCTGCTTGCGATGTCACACCCGATGGAGCATCCTCCGGCAAGAGATCCCGGACCTTCAGGGTCCTATGCCGGAGACCCGTTTCCTGGAATTCGACCTCACCGACGACCATCCGGTGGACGTTCGGGCGCCCACACCCGTGGGCCTGGTCCGGGGTGTCCAGACGCCCTTAGAAGAGGACCGGCTCCTCTGCGTCACCTGTCACGAACCCCACCAGAGCGAGCATCGACCCCTCCTCCGACGGCCCGCGCCCGAGCTGTGCCGAGGATGCCATACGGCCGACGACATCCACTACGGGCACTCGGTGACGGCCTGCGTCTCGTGTCATCGACTCCACGGGGCCGTCCAGCCGCCCCTATTGGACCCTGCCAAGGTCCAGGCGGCCTGTGCTGTGTGTCATCCGGACGTCCCTCCGGACCACCCGGCCAGCGGACCGCGACCCTCGCCCCCAAGGCCGACCCGAGTCCTCAAGCCGATGGGCCCCGCGGCGGACGCCCCGGTGCCCGGCCCGACGCCGCCCGTCGACACCTTGACGTGTTCGAAATGCCATCGGTTCCATCAGCCGACCCGAGGAGGACGGCCATGAAGGCCCACAAGTATTGGATTCATACCGTCTGGACGGCAGTCCTGGTTTTAGCCCTCATCGGACCCCCGCCGCTCAGAAGTCAGACGTCCCGGCGGGGCCCGACGACGCCGGGCGAGGCTCTCGTCTGGCCGCCGCCGCCGGAAAAAGCCCGAATCCGATGGGTCGAATCCATCTTCTTCGCCGAGGACTTCATGGGCGAAAGTGCGGTCCGTCAAATCCTGCGGAAATTCGCCGGCGAGGGCAAGCGGCGTTTGTTCGTCTATCCCAGCGACGTGACGACCGACGACGGGGGCCGCATTTTCGTCAGCGACACGGGCGGCGGCCGGGTCGTCGTCCTGGACACCCGGCGGCGGAAGATCGACCTCTGGACAGGCCGCAACCCCCGCCTGACCGGACCGACCGGCCTGGCCTACGCCCGCAAGGTCCGGCGGCTGTTCGTGTCCGATTCCAACGCCAAGCGGGTCCTGGCCTTCGACGACCAGGGCAAGGTCCAGCTCGTCATCACGCAGAAGCTGGACCGGCCCGGCGGGCTGGCCGTCGATGAGGGCCGGGGACGCCTCTATGTCGTGGACGTCCAGGGCCACCACATCGACGTGTTCGACCTCCAGGGCCGATGGGTCCGGACTATCGGCCGCCGGGGCGAGGCCCCCGGGGAATTCAATTTCCCAAACTACATCGCCGTGGACCGGGACGGCTTCCTGTATGTCTCCGACATGGGCAACTTCCGGGTCCAGGTCCTGACGCCCGAGGGCCAGGTCGTCAATACTTTTGGCCAGCCGGGCCGCCGGCCAGGTGACCTCATGCGGCCGAAGGGGATCGCCGTCGACTCGGAGTATCACATCTACGTCGTCGACGCCATGTTCAACAACGTCCAGGTCTTTGACGTCTTCGGACGGGTCTACCTCGCCGTCGGCGAGCCGGGCACGGGACCGGGTCAATTCCTCCTGCCGGCGGGCCTCCACATCGACGACCAGGACCGGGTCTATGTCGTGGACCAGCGAAACATGCGCCTGCAGGTCTTCCAGTACCTTGCCTCCGGCGAGAAGGCCCCGGCGCCCTCTCAGGTCGTCTCTGCGTTGGGTGGGTGATTTGCCACGGCCGGCGGGTGAAATTCCGCAGGCGGAAAGGACCTGGTGTTCTCCGCGGGCCAGTTCTGCTACCTCTTGACCGGCTGTCGACCTGCCCATCGTCCGAGATCCCGGGTCGTCCCGTCCCCCCGGGCCAGATGGCTTGACCTGTAAGGCCGACTCGCATCTCCGTTTGGGCACAAAAGTTGCTATAGAAGCCTACGCAGGTAAGTCCCCATGGGGGAGGTCAGACATGAAGCCTCATGATTCTTTCATCATCGTCGGTCTGGCTCTCGTGACCGCCCTGGCATTCTTGGTCTTATGGGGCGGACCGAGCCTGGCGGATATCGTGGGTAGCGCCCACGACCTGCGGTACTATCCGAACTTGACGACGCCCGCGACCCAGTTTGTATGCGTTTACTGCCATACGCCCCACCACGCCAACACGGACCCCCGCCTGGTACCGACGTACCTGTGGAACCGTGCCGTTCGGGCGACGGACTATGCCGTGTACGACGCTACATGGACGAACCCGCTTCCCCAGAACACGGCCCATACGCTCATGTGCATGTCCTGCCATGACGGGACGACGACGGCCATCGGCCAGTTCCTGAACCCGCCCTATGACTATAACCATTCGCAGGATACCGTTTACGTCACCGGGAGCGCCGACCTGACGGAGGACGGGACGGAACTCCAGAATGACCACCCGATCGACCTCGTCTATGCAACGCCGCCCCTGCCCTCGGATTTCTTCTTCCCGGCCGATCAGATCAAAGGCTGGGGCTTTCGGCTGTTCAATTTCGGGACCAACACGGACGTCATGACCTGCGCGACCTGCCACGAGCCGCATGCGAAAAATACGCACGGCCCGCTCCTCCGGAACCTCACGTCCGGTAGAGGCCTCTGCGAGAGCTGTCACAACCTGTAACCCTGAATCGGGAATTCTGAACGTACACCTTTGGACGGCCGCGGGTCGTCACGGGTGATGGCCCGCGGCCCGTTGGGACGCCCCGCCCTTTCAAGGCGGGGGAGTAGCCCGGCCGGCGGGGAGGGGTCCCATGAAGCGGCCACTCTTCCTCATGGTTGGCGTTTTGGCCGGCATCCTCGGGGCCACGCCCTCACCGGGCCGGATTCGAAGCCTCTCGGCCGACCTCCGCTACGAATTCCAGCGAACCCGCCTCCGATGGGGCGACCAGAGGCTCCTGGCCGACCGCATGATGTGGGGCGTCTTCTTGGAGGGGCGGGGCTACATCTATCACCGCCGGTTCTTGAGCTTTTACGGCCGGGGATTCTTGGAGGGGGAACGATGGCGGGGCCAACCTGTTCAGCGCTTCACGATTGCCCGCCGTTCTCCGTACGACCTCCGGTTGACGTTCCTGCCGTACCGGCCCGTGACCCTGAACCTTCGGGCCTTTCGTCAAGTCGATACGACCGAACAGTCCAGCGATACGGAGACCCCCTGGGCGGTCCCCTTCGAGACGACCCGCATAGAGCAGACGCTCTCTGCAGGTCTGGCCTCCCGGTGGGCGGAATTCCGGTACGACCGGACGTCCGTGAACTTCGAGACATTAGACTTTTCCCGGGAGAGCCGATTTCAGCACTGGATGGCCGCTCTCTACCGGTCCCGACCGCGATATCGATGGACCTTGCAGGCTGACCTCTTCCGCTATGAAGCGCCGGAACGGTTTCAGACCTTTCAAATTCAAACCACCTGGACCCGGCGGGTCGACGTCCCCGCCTATCTCCTGGCGACACTTCAGTTCTGGCGGGACACGACGTTCTTCTGGGCCGACTTCAATCGCACCGACGAAGCACGCCGAAAGTACCTCTTCGGGAACGTCCAGCTGACCCGGATGCCCGACTTCCTCTGGGCGAACGGGACTGGTCGCTATGAAGCCCCCCTCAGGGCGAATCTTCGCTTCGTGATAGAGCCCGCCGTGAGTCTTCAGACGTTTCGGGGCACCTACGCGAGCACCGGCTCGGTCCGTACAGGCCTGGGATGGGGCCCCACCTGGCGGGGATGGTCCTTCTACCTGACGCCCAGCGTGGAAGTCTCGTACTATACGGGGACCGAATCCGAGGGCCTGGGCTACGGCGCCGGCTTGACGGGGTCGGCCGAGCACGCTCTCGGGCGGGGACGGCTTCGCGGGGAGGCCGGCGGGGACTACGCCTTCCGTCCGATCGGGCCCGGCTATGAGAGCCGGTCCTTCCGGAGCGGGATTTCATGGACGGGCTTCCTGGTCGACCGGGTCCACCTCTTTGCGTTTGCCCGCTGGGGATGGGAGCAAGTGACCTCCGGTTCGGTCCAGGCCACGCTAAAGCGGCCCCACGTCGGGGCTCAACTCAACTGGCCTCGACTCCGGGTTCAGCTTCGGGCCGAGGCCTCGGATACGGTTTGGAATGGAGTCCCCCACCGTCAGCGGTTCTGGAGCGCGACCCTGGCACCTCTCCGTCTGGGTCCAGTCACGGCGGGTCTGACCTACACCGCTGGCCGGGCGAACGGGACCCGCTATCGGACGGCCCGGGGAGACCTTCGGTGGCAGGTCGGCCGATTCCGGTTCACGGTGGTCGGGACTAACTATCAGATCTCGGGGCCGGCCGGGCGGGCCTGGTGGGACGTGCGGTTCTTGGTCCAGCGGCCTCTCCCCTTCGTCCAGGGCCCCGAGCGGCCGCCGATCTATCGGTGAGTGCAATGGGCAGGTGGGACATCGGCAGACAGGCCGACGGGAAGGTGGGGAGTCGGTCGGGACGCCGGTATGACGCCCGGCGTTCTGAGGGACTCTCTACGGGCCTACTGTCCATCTGCCTGGGAGACTGAAAAGGAGACCGAGGACATGGGACGGTGGCGTCGGTGGGAGATTGCATGGCTGATAGAAAGTCTGGGACTTCTGGGCGCGACCCTGGGCGTCTTGTGGGGAACCCCTCCGGGGGACGGACCCTTTATCGCCCTGGCGGCTCCGACGTCCGTGGCCCTGGGCGTTCGGCCCGAAGCGGATGCGGCATCCCCGGAAGAGGGTCCCCCGATGCTGGCGGTCGCCCAGACCGAGCGGGGCCAGGTCTTCTGGTGGACCCATCCCCGCGTCCGGTATGTCTTGGAATTCCTTCGGCCCGTCGGCGTGGCCCTGGACGGGGCCGGTCGCCTCTGGGTCGGCGACGATGCCCTGAACGCCGTCTTCTCGGTATCGGCCCGGGGCCGTCAGTTGGACTTTCGATGCTGGCAGGACGCCGGTCTGCTGGACCGGCCCGTGGATTTTGCCTTTGGCGAAGAGGCCGTCCTGATTCTGGACAACGGCAAGGGCCACGTCCTACGGATGGATATGGACGGCCGCCGGGAAGTCCTAATCGGGGGTCTGATATTCCCGACAGCCCTTCAGTTGGTCCAGGAGCCGATGGGCCTCGAATATCGACTCCTCGTGACCGACATGGGTCTGCCCTCTTATTTCCAGAAGAACCAGCCCGTCGTGCGGGTCTACCAGACGGACCTGCGATGGGCCCAGGCCCTGGGGACGTACGGCCAGGGGCTCCTGGAATATCCGGTCGCTCTCGTCGTGCAGGACGATACCCTGGACGTCCTGGACGGGCACTTAAGCCAGCGGCTCCAGTTCGACCTGGCTACGGGCGGCCTGCTGGGACGGACGGGCGAGTACGGGACAGGACCCGGCCAGTGGCGGAATCCCTCGGACATGGCAAAAGCCGCGGCCTGCCGGGTGGTCGCCGATACCGGCAATGACCGGCTGGTCATCGAGGCCGAGCGGGTCCCGGTCGAGACCTGCCGGTGGGCTTCGGGGCCGCCCTTAGTCGAATGGCACGCTCGGCTGAACCGTTGTGAACCCGTCGGGAGTGTGATCGCCGACTCGGCGCGTGCTCGGGTCGAGCGCGTCGCCGGAGAAGTGCGGCCATGAAGGGACGAAGGGGCCTCTCGCTCGGACGTTTCGTCCTTCTCGTCGTGCTCATCGGCGTGGGGGGATGCCCCCGAAAGACCGGGGCGACAGACTATCCCCATAGCCCTGAGAACTGGATCCAGTGCACGAGTTGCCACCGTATCAAAGGCGCCCCCGGGACCCGGCTGACCCTCGTCGGAGGGATCGTGAACCTGTGTAAGCTGTGTCACTCCCCGACGGGGTCGGCCGCCCGGTTCACCCTGGACTACGGAGACCAGGGCCTGCCGGGTACGTCGGGGACCAGCCACGGATTTGAGGTCCCTGCCGACCAGCCCGGCTACGGTGCCCAGCCGCCCCTGGACTCGAACATGGCCCGGAACCTGGAGGACGGAAAGGTCGTCTGCTCGACGTGTCACGACGTCCACAACCATCGGAACGGCTTTCCCTTCCTGTGGGTCTCCCGGACCCTGATGTGCCAGCAGTGTCACGGGGTCCGGTGGAGCCCGACGCCTCCGTATTCGTCCCATCCCGTCGACGTCCCTATCCCCAGCCGACCGGACTACCGGACGCCACCCCACCTGGAGCTCCTCGACGGGAAGGTCGCCTGCCTGAGCTGTCACGGCGTCCACTACACCTACAGCCGGACCCAGTACCGGGGCATCGCCGAGGCCGGCAGTGACGTGTGCCTGACCGACAGCGACGCCGCCTGGACGCCGAACGCCCTCGTCGGGTGGGAGCTGAAGGTCCTTAACACGGCTGGGTCGGACCTCAGGAAATGGTACCAACGGCGGATCGTCGTATCGAATACGACAAACACGGTCTGCTGGAGCGACCCCCTGGCCGCTCCCATCACGGCCGGCGACCCTTATGTCCTGAAAGAACGGGGGACTGGCGATGGCTACCTGCTGAGTCAGTCCCTGGCCGCCCTGTGCACGCAGTGTCATTCGCTCCCGCCGGGCGGCTCCCACTTCACGAGCCTGGCGGCCCGCTGGCCCGGCGGCCAGTACGGTTCGGACTACGCCTATACGGACTCGACGGGCACCGAGCTGTGGCCCCCGGCCCGGGGCGCCTCGGCCCTGAGGAACCGCCCGATTCCCGCATCTCTGACGGGGACCTGCTTTTCGTGTCACTGGCCCCACGGATGGCCGGACGGCGCTGGCGGCGTCTACCCGCGCCTGACGGTCGACCGGGAGGAGCGGCTCTGCTACACGTGCCACGACGGAAGTCCGGCCGCCACCGACGTGCGAACCGCCTTTGAGAATGACCTCTGGGTCGCCGCCGGGGCTGGCCAGTGGAACAATCTGAACCTCAATACACGTCACGACGTGAGGGATGCCGACCAAGCCCGAAGCGGGGCCAAGATCGAGTGCGTCCACTGTCATGACCCCCACCGGGCTTCGGGTACGAACCCCCCGGCCTCCCGCCTGGTGGCCGACCCGGATTCCACCGACGGCCGCGTCCCCGCCCCGGGTCAGACGTGGGCCGGCTCGGATTTCCAGAGCGAGTGGTGCCTGGACTGCCACGACGGGTCTTACCCACCTACAGTCCGACCCCCGACGAACGCCCTCATGGACATCCGGGACGCCTATACGGCCGGCGGAAGCTACGGTCCCGACGTGCACGGTACGGATACTGGAAGTCCCTCCCTCAAGTCCGGTTACGGATGGGCGAAGGGAGATACCCTACCCTGTACAGCCTGCCATGACCCCCGTCACCAGTCTACCAACCTCTTCCATCTCCGGACCGTCGTCCTCAGCAAGGACGGGACCCAAGCCGTCCCTTCGGACTGCGGGCCGGGCTACTCGGTCACGAACAACAATACGACGGACACGAAGGTCAACGGCTGGTGCTGGTGCAACACGTGCCATACCGGGAGCATGGGGACGAACAAAAAGAACTGCTTTGCCTCCGGATGCCACCACCACGGGCGGGATTTGTAAGGGCCCCAGGCCGGGTCTTGGATATCGGGTGAGAGACCTTTAGACTTTGGAGATGCGGAGCCCTTAACAGGCAAGCTTCGTGACGATGCCCATCTGACAAGTCTGCGAATAGCGAATGGTCTGGAGGCTGGCGACCCCGCTCGGGCGAGCGGAGCTTGGATTCCCACGCCTCATTCTTCATGCCTATCCTGGGAGGTAGTCCTATTACAAGCGATCTCATAAATCCGACCATGGACCATAGACCACAGACCAGCTTGGGCCCAGGGGTTCTAGGGTCTATGGTCTGGGGTCAGATATCGGGGTCCGATCCCGTCCCGTCGGATCTATGAGACTGGTTCGAGTCTGGAGTCCTGACGAGACCTCATCACGCCGTCACGACGCCTCGAAGTAGAGGTGGAAGGCTGGGGGCATGGACGATCTGGCTTCCCTTACAGTCATGACGATGGCCCGGGTCATCCGGGAGCGGCGGGTGTCTTCCCAGGAACTGGTCGAGGCGCTCCTGAAGCGGATCGAGACGTACAACCCCATGTTGAATGCCGTCGTCACGCTGGACGCCGAGCGGGCCCTCCGGATGGCCCGGGAGGCCGACGCCGCCCTCGCCCGGGGCGAGACCTGGGGACCCCTCCACGGGGTCCCCGTGACCGTCAAGGACGTCTTCGAGACGGTCGGCCTGCGGACGACGGCCAGCTATCCGCCCCTGGCCCGGTACGTCCCGGGGCGGGACGCCACGGTCGTCGCCCGCCTGCGGGCGGCCGGGGCCATCGTCCTGGGCAAGACGAATACGCCCATGCTGGCGATGGACTTCCAGACCCGGAGCCCTGTATTCGGGCTGACCCGCAACCCGTGGTCGCCGGACCGGACGGCCGGCGGGAGTACCGGCGGGGGCGCGGCGGCCGTGGCGGCCGGGCTCTCGCCCTTAGACGTCGGAAGCGACATCGGGGGGTCGATTCGGGTCCCGGCCCACTTTTGCGGCGTGTTCGGCTTCAAGCCGACGGAGGGCCTCGTCTCGACGGCCGGCCACATCCCCGAACTTCCGGGCCGGCCCCGCGGCATCCGCCACATGCTGGTCGCCGGCCCCCTGGCCCGGTCGGTCGAGGACCTGCGGCTGGCCCTGCTCGTCCTGGCCGGTCCGGACGGACGTCACTGGGAGGTCCCGCCTGTACCGGTCGAACCCGTCCCGGGGCCGGACCTCCGGGCCTGTCGGATCGCATGGACCGACGAATTCCCCGAGGCTCCGGTCAGCGCCGACACCCGGTCGGCCTTGGAGGCCCTCGCCGACGCCCTGGCCCGGGCCGGCGCCCGGGTCGAACGGACCCGTCCGCCGGACCTGGACGTGCGGACGGCCTGGGAGACCTGGGGCCTTATCGTCGGCACCGAAATCGGGTCGGCCACGCCGACGCTCCTGCGGCGCCTCCTCCGGATTCAATTCCGCCTTTGGTCTCGGGGGTCTCCGATGATTCGGGCGGCCGTGCAGGGCGCGGCTTTGCAGATGACCCGTTACGCCGAGGCCCTCACCCGTCGGGACCGTCTCATCGGGGTCGTCGAGCGATTCCTGTCGGATTGGGACGCCTGGATCTGCCCGGTGGCCCTGCGGCCGGCCTTTCCCCACTGGAAGACGGGCCGCCCCATCCCGGTCGATGGCCGGCGGGTCCCCTACTGGATCGTCGGCATCGGGTATACGTGCATCTTCAACCTGACGGGGCATCCCGTCGTCGTCGTCCCCGTCGGGCGGTCGTCGGAGGGTCTCCCCATCGGCGTCCAGGTCGTCGGTCGCCGGTGGGAGGACCTGCGTCTGCTGGGGGTCGCCGAGCGGATCGCCGAGGTCGTCGGCCCCCCGCCCATTCCGGAGCTAGTCAGGCAGCAAGAAGTAACGAAGTGACGAGTGATGGAGTGACGAAGTCGGGAAAAAGGGGTTCCGAGGCGGAACCCGAGAGACCGGGCCCGTCGTCCTACCCCTTGGAAGTTGGAGGCTGGTATGGCCTCCGGCTCCGACATGACGGCCGGCAAAGGGCAAAGAGTATAGGACGATGAGGGCCGGCACACTCGGGCGATGTCCCATGTTCCATCCTTCCAATCCCCAACTTGACAGAGCCGTTCGGTTCGAGAGAATGCCGTTGGGATGGTTTTGCCCGCTGCCCGAAACGAAGGACAAACAGTCACCTGAACTATGCGTGGAGAAGCCCGACGTTATTTAGAAAATGCCAAAGCTTGCCTGCGTCAGGCCCTCGTCGAAGGCGGGACGTATACCGACATCAAGTATGTCCAAGAGGCATGTGGAACGGCTTACCTGGCCGTCCTGAAGGCTATCGATGCCGCCTTGATCCGGCGGGGTGTCGATGAGAAGGACTTGCCTCAATCCGTGGAGGCTTACCGAGAGGCTCTGCAGAAACACTTGGCCCCTAAGGACGGGAAATTGCTCCGCGATTTCGAGAAACTGTATAAACTTCTTCATATCGCCGGTTACTACCGTGCCCTGCTGGATGACGTGAAGATCCTTCGGGAAGTCTTCACAATGGCTAAAACTTTCATTCGTCGCCTCGGCGCTTGACGCCCGGACCCGTAATGGCCGCCAAGCTCGGATATGCTCCCGTGACCGACGCCGACGTCCAAGCCTTTGAACGCATCGTCGGGCCGGTCCACGTGCGGATGGACTCGGCATCGCTTGAAAAATACGCCCGGGACGAGACGGAAGACCTGGCCTTTCCCCCGGAGGTCGTCGTCCTTCCCGGCTCGACCGAGGAGGTCCAGGCCGTCGTCCGGTACTGCGACCGACGGCGGATTCCCCTCACGCCCCGGGCTGGCGGGACGGGCCTGAGCGGCGGCGCCTTGCCCGTCTTCGGCGGCGTCGTCCTGTCCGTCGAACGGATGAACCGCATCCTGGAGATCGACGACGTCAACATGATGGCCGTCGTCGAGCCGGGCGTCGTCACGGCCGACCTTCAGCAGGCTGTCGAGGAACGGGGCCTCTTTTACCCGCCCGACCCGGCGTCCCGCTTCGTGTGCTGCATCGGGGGGAACGTCGCCGAGAACGCCGGGGGCCCCCGGGCTTTGAAATACGGCGTTACGCGGGATTACGTCTACGGCCTCGACGTCGTCCTGCCGAACGGACGGCTCCTCCGGACCGGCGGCAAACTGTACAAAAACGTGGCCGGCTACGACCTGACCCGCCTCTTCGTCGGCTCCGAAGGAACGCTCGGCGTCTTCACCCGCATCGTCCTTCGACTCATCCCCAAGCCGGCCGTCCAGTGGACCCTCCTGGTGCCCTTCGACGCCTGGGAAGGGGCCTTCCAGGCGATCCGGGGTATCTTCGAGGCCCGGCTCCTGCCGGCCGCCCTTGAATTTATGGACCGGGAAGCCGTCGTCCTCACGGCTGAGCGCACGCAGAAGCCGTTCCCCTATACAGGCGCGGCGGCCCTCCTCCTCATCCAGCTCGACGGGGACGACCCGGCCGTCGTCGAGCGGCAGGCCCTGCGGGTCGGGGACGTCTGCGAGCGGGCCGGCGCCCGCGACGTGCAGGTCGCCGACACGCCGGGCCGTCAGGAGGCGCTCTGGGCCTTCCGCCGGGCGATGGGCGAGGCCGTCAAGAAGACTTCGATTTACAAAGAGGAAGATACGGTCGTCCCCCGGGACCGCCTGCCGGACCTCCTGGCGACGGTCCGGGGCTTGGCCGAGCGGTACGGCTTCCGGGCCGTCTGCTACGGCCACGCCGGTGACGGCAACATCCACGTGAACATCTTGAAGACGGGCCTCGACGAGACGACCTGGCAGGAGGTCCTGCCCCGGGCCATCCGGGAGCTGTTCGAGGCCGTCGTCGCCATGGGCGGGACGATCACGGGCGAACACGGCGTCGGCTGGGTCCAGCGGCCGTACCTGCCCATCGCCCTGCCGCCCGAGAGCCTCCGCCTGCAACGGCGGATCAAGCGCCTCTTCGACCCCCGGGGTATCATGAACCCGGGGAAGGTCTTCCCGTGACCCGGTGTCGGGCGTCGGTTCGTCCCGATTTCGGGTGTCTTGCAGGGCTGGACGGGGGAATGTAAGCTGGAAGGAGATACGCCATTCGCACCTTGAGGCCTCGACGACGGCTTTTCCCCGACTCTGGCCGACCTGCCGACTGCCGAGTTGTCCATTTGCCGACCTGCCCGACTGCCCTCCTTGAGGTCCGATATGGAGCGGAAGTTCATCTTCGTCACGGGCGGCGTCCTGTCGTCCCTGGGGAAGGGCATCTCGGCGGCCTCCATCGGCCTCCTGATGGAGCGCCGGGGCTTCCGGGTCAACTTCATCAAGTTTGACCCTTACATCAACGTCGACCCCGGGACGATGAACCCCTATCAGCACGGGGAGGTCTACGTCACCGAGGACGGGGCCGAGACGGACCTCGACCTCGGGCACTACGAGCGCTTCACGTCCGTCCAGACGAGCCGGGCCAACAACTACACGACGGGCCAGATCTATGCGGCCGTCATCGACAAGGAGCGCCGGGGCGAGTACCTCGGCAAGACCGTCCAGGTCATTCCCCACATCACCGACGAGATCAAGGCCTGCATCCGAAAGGCCGCCAAGGGCTCGGACGTCGTCATCGTCGAGATCGGCGGGACGGTCGGCGACATCGAGAGCCTGCCCTTCTTGGAGGCCGTCCGGCAGTTCCGGCTCGAGGTCGGCCGGACGAATGCCGCCTTCGTGCATGTCACGCTCGTGCCTTACATCCCGGCGGCCCGGGAGCTCAAGACGAAGCCGACCCAGCACAGCGTCAAGGAGCTCCGGGCCATCGGGATCAGCCCCGACGTCCTCCTCTGCCGGACGGACCGCTTTCTGCCGCCCGAGATCAAGGAAAAGATTTCGCTCTTCACGAACGTCGAGCCCGAGGCCGTCATCACGGCCAAGGACGTCGAGTTCGTCTACGAGGTCCCCCTCGTCTTCCACCACGAGGGCCTGGACCACTACCTCGTCAAGATCCTGAACATGCCCCACACGGAGATGGACCTCAGCGACTGGGAACTCCTCGTCTACCGGCTGAAGCATCCGAAGGACGAGGTCACGATCCACATCGTCGGCAAGTACGTGACGTACCAGGACGCCTACAAGAGCCTCATCGAGGCCCTGACCCACGGGGGCATCGCCAACGACCTGCGGGTCCGGCTGAACTGGGTCGAGGCCGAGACCCTCGAGGGCGGCGACCTGAGCGCCCTCGAGGGGGCCGACGGCATCCTCGTCCCAGGCGGCTTCGGCCGGCGGGGCATCGAGGGCATGATCCGGGCCATCGAGTATGCCCGGACGAAGAAGATCCCCTTCTTCGGGATCTGTCTCGGGATGCAGTGCGCGACCATCGAGTTCGTCCGACACGTCTGCAACCGGCCCGACGCCAACAGCACGGAGTTCGACCCCGACACGCCGACGAAGGTCTTCGTCCTGCTCCGGGACCTCGTCGGCGTCGAGTACATGGGCGGGACGATGCGGCTCGGGGCCTACCCCTGCGACCTGGCGCCGGGGTCGTTGGCCTACCGGATTTACGGGACTGAACGTATCTCTGAACGGCACCGCCACCGCTACGAGTTCAACACGGAGCTCCGGACGCTCGTCGAGAGCCACGGTCTTCAGGTCACGGGGATCTCGCCGGACGGCCGGTTCGTCGAGATCGTCGAGCTCCCGGACCACCCGTGGTTTCTGGGCTGTCAGTTCCACCCCGAGTTCAAGTCCCGCCCGTTGAGGCCCCATCCCCTGTTTGTCGATTTCATCCGGGCCGCCTACGCCCACAAGCGTCAGCGCCTGGGCCTGAAGGCCGCCGAGGTCCCCCATGTCGTCCCTCTGGTCCAGTCTGCGGGATGAGCGGGTCCCGTTCTTTCTCCTGGCCGGCCCGTGCGTCATCGAGTCGCTGGAGCACTGTTTGTTCATGGCCGAGGCCGTCGCCGACGTGGCCCGCCGGTTGGGGATCCCCTATGTCTTTAAGGCCTCCTTCGACAAGGCGAATCGGACGTCGATTCGGTCCTTTCGGGGGCCGGGCCTGCGGGAGGGCTTGGCCGTCTTGGCCGAGGTCAAGCGGCGGGTCGGCGTGCCCATCGTGACGGACATCCATGAGGCCTGGCAGGCCGAGCCGGCCGCCGAGGTCGCCGACGTCCTGCAGATTCCGGCCTTCCTGTGCCGACAGACGGACCTCATCGTGGCGGCCGCCCGGACGGGCCGGGTCGTCAACCTCAAGAAGGGACAGTTCATGGCCCCCGAGGACATGCTCCATGCCGTCGAGAAGGTCCGCTCGACGGGGAACGAACAGGTGATGGTCACCGAACGGGGGACGACCTTTGGGTACCACGACCTCGTCGTGGACTTCCGGAGCCTCGTGGTTTTACGGCGGGCCGGGGTCGTGACGGTCTACGATGCGACCCACAGCCTGCAACGCCCGGCCGGAGCCGGCGACCGCTCGGGCGGCCTGCGGGACCTGATCGCCCCCCTGGCCCGGGCGGCCGTGGCCGTCGGCATCGACGGCCTCTTCATGGAGGTCCACGACCGGCCTGAGCAGGCCCTGTCGGACGCCGCCACCCAATTCCCCCTGGACCGACTGGCGGGCCTGCTGAGCGACCTGGTCCGCATCGCCCAGGTCCGCTCGACCGTCTCGGTCCCGTGACCGAGCCATGCAGTTGCCTGAAAACGGCATGGGGATTGGGAATGGGGAGAATGGCCACCCCTAAAGTCAACCCTTGGCGGACCGGACCGACGGCGCTGGCCATCGGCTTGCTCCTGACGTGGACCCTCCTGAGCTTTGCCCCTTTGCTTCCCCGCCTTTCGACCCACACGTACCACCCGGACGCCGACTATGCGATGATGACGTGGGTCATGTTATGGAATTGCCGTACGCTGGAGACCCTGAGGTTCTCCGATTACTGGGCCAGCAATGCCATGCATCCGTCGCCTCACGCCTTTGCCTTTTCGGAGAACCTGATGGGCTGGAGTCCGATCGCCTGTCCCATCTGGTGGTCGACGGGAAATCCGGTCCTGACGGCTAACATCGTGATGATCTTTGCCGTGGCGCTCCTGGCCGTCGGCATGTTTGGCGCCCTCCGGGCGATGGGGCTCGACGTAGGGGCGGCCTTGCTGGGGGGCGCCCTGGTGGCGGCCTACCCATATCTCCGTCTCCATCTCTGGGCCGGTCACTTTCACGTGGCGGCCCTTTGGCTCGTACCTCTGGTCATCTACGCACAATGGCGGTACGGGATAGAAGGGCGGCGGCGGGACCTCGTCTTGCTGGCGGTCGGATGGTACGGGACGTTCCTGATGAGCCTCTACGTAGGCATTTACTTGACACTGTTCCTCATCGTCTGGCAGGTCGCCTGGAGTCTGACCGAGAGGCCCCGATTCTCGACCTCTAAGGTCCTGAGGTGGATGACGGTCCTGGGTCTCGTCTGGGCGGCCATGGGACCCGTCTTTTGGGTCTACTATCAGACCGGTCGAGCGACCGGCGTCGTGCGGACCTCAGAAGTCCAGGACTATTACACGGGCTTCGTATGGGGCTGGCTCACGCCGCCGTCGGACGTCTGGCTGTGGGGCAAGGCCCTCCGGGTGCTCCCCCAATCCCGCTTTCTATTTGAGGAAGACGCCATTTTCCCGGGTCTAATTCCCTTAGGCCTCTTCTTGGCCAGTTACCGACTGCGGGACGTCCCCGGCTGGCTGAGGAGTCTCCGATGGGCGGGACTCGTCATGATGCTCTTGGCGATAGGCCCCCGCCCCCAGGGCTTGCCCTGGCGGCTCCCCTTCCCATTGGCCTGGATATGGCCGATCTTCCCGCCCCTTTGGGGCACCCGGGGACCCCACCGGTTCGCCTTACTGGCGGCCTTCGCTTGGAGCGTCCTCGGGGCTTACTGGGTTCACCGGCTCCGAATGAGCCGGCGGGCCCGGACGGGCCTCCTGTTGGGTCTCCTGCTGGGCGTCTTCGGGGAGACTTGGATGACCGTCCGACCGAGTCCCCAGTTCCAACCCAACGAAGTCGCCCTGTACCGGTCCATCGGCCGCATCCCGCATGCCTCGGTCGTCCTGCATCTCCCGATGGCCCAGCAGTGGACTGAATGGGTTCGAGAGCCCCGTCATCAGCTGGGGTCGACCTACCATTGGAAGAAGATCGTGAACGGCATCTCGGGCGTGTGGCCGGCCCTCCAGTATCAATTGAGCCGAGAGCTTGCTGAGTTCCCCTCGACTCACACCGTCCGACTCTTACAGGCCCTGGACGTGGACACGATCGTGATGGACCGGGCCTACGATATAGGGCGCCGGGAGCGGCTCCGACGAAGGCCGGAATTGGACCTGTTTCACGACGGCCTGCATGCGACCCTGTGGCGACTGCGACCGGGCCCGCCTCGGTCTACGCTGGACCCGGCGACGGACTTTCGACTGGGAGGCCCGAGCCAGGCCGTCGAGGGGACCCTCACGCTGGACGTCGAGATCCCCCGGGCCTGCCGGTCGGTCCTGTGGAATCCCTACGGGACGCCCCTGTGGTCCTTCGACCTGGCCCGGCCGTGGACGCTCCGGGTCGAGGTCGACGGGCAACCTGAAGGCCCGGTCGTCCGGTGGTACGCCCCCGGCTTGTTTCATCCGCGGCTGTGCCGAAATCCTGTCTCTGTCGACGTCCGGCCGGGACGCCGGCGCATCGTCCTGAGGCTCCAGCTCCCGTCTCGGGAGGTCCGCCTGGAGAAGGTCTTGGAAGTCCGACCGGCCCGGCCAAGTCCGGTGGCCCAGGGCGCCGATCTTCGTCTGCCCGCAGACTCAGATCCGAAGCCACCCCTGGACTTGCGGGTGCATTGGGAAGTCCGCTTTCCGGAAAAGGTCCTGCCCGGCGACGTACTCGAGGGGGACGTTCGGGTGACGAACCCCGGCCCCTTCTACTGGCCGGCTCATCGGGTTCGGGGCGTTCAGATCGGAGCGGTCCTCGTCTGCAACGGTCGGCTCCAGGTTCACGTCTTTCCACTGCCTCACGACCTGGCACCCGGAGACACCGGGACCCGACGGGTGTTCGTACCCCTTCCCGACCGATACGGGCGGTGCACGTTGTATCTTAACCTGGTCGGCACTGACCGGGATGGACGGCGGCAGTGGTTCCCACCGGAAAATCTCATCGAGGCTTGGCGTTCAGAATGCGGGCTACAGGATGCGAGATACGGGATGGACGCAGAATTCAAGAGTAGGAAGCTCAGTCCCGGAT
The DNA here is from genome assembly GCA_002898535.1 of bacterium HR11. Classification (NCBI taxonomy): domain Bacteria; species bacterium HR11. The sequence continues at coordinate 31,110 of BEHN01000003.1, read as the reverse complement.
GTTCCATGTAGGGGAGGCTTTCCGGTCTTTCCCAATCTGTAATTCACATCGGAGATTCGCGATCACCCAAACTCCGATGACAGCCAGCGGACGGCCCGGTCTCGGGCCCGCCGGGTCCATTCGTCCGTGTCCCCGACGGCATGCTCTAAGAAGGCCTGTACGTCCGCCTTCATCGCTTGTCGGACCCGCTCGGCATGACCGGCGTCGGCGGCCTGATTGGCCTGAAGCTTCCGGGGGCCCTCGTGGCCGCCCTCCGAGATGTACCAGTCCTTGAAGCCGCCCCGGAACCCGCCCATGTAGGCCCAGAAGCCGATAGGCGTGACGACGGGCGGAAAGCCCCGCTGGAGACCCATCAGGGTCTCATGATGCTCCGGGCTTTCGTACTCGACGGCGACGTGCCCGTTCGGGGGGATGACGGCGGCCCAGACTTGAAACAGTCGAATTGCCGACTCATCGTCGACGGCCCACGTCTGACCGCACGCCGGGCAGGCCGTCTGCAGGTGGAAGGCCATGTCGGCCCAAGGAGCAATGCCGCGGCCCCCATAGCTATAAATGCCCCAAAACAGGGGCGGCTCGGCCGGCGGATGGTCCCCATGCGTCCACTGGATGCGGAAGCCCCGCCAGCCGGACAGCCGCAGGGGCTTCCAGTCCGTGACGACCAGCCGGACGACGGCGCCCGAATCGGGCAGGACCCACGGCGAGCGTTCAAAGGGAGCCAGGGGCGTCTTCATGGGTAGACCCCAAACCACGGACCACAGACTATAGACCCCAGACCATAGACTGCAGACCTACCCGGGCAGGCCGGGTCCTCCTCGTCTCGAGACGAGGAGGCCCGAAGCCCCGAGGCAGGTCTATGGTCTATGGTCCATGGTCCGTGGTCCATGGTCTGTGGTCTGTGGTCCGTGGTCCATGGTCCACGTACGCCTGGGCGATCCGGACGGCCAGGGCCCGGACCCGCTGGATCCGCCGGGCCCGTTCGGACACGCTGATGGCCCCCCGGGCGTCCAGGACGTTGAACAGGTGGGACAGCTTCAGGCAGTAGTCGTAGGCGACGAGCCAGAGGCCCCGCTCGAGGGCCCGATAGCCCTCCTGCTCAAAGTCCTCGAACCACCGGAGGTGCCGCTCGACGTCGGCCTCCTCGAAGGCATAGCGGGACCACTGGTACTCTTCTTGCCAACGGACGTCCCGGTAGGTCATGTCCCGGGACCACGGGACGGCGTAGACGTCGTCCAGGCCGTTCAGCATGGCCGCGATCCGTTCGAGGCCATAGGTGATCTCGACGGGGATGACCGTCAGGTCCAGGCCGCCCGCCTGCTGAAAGTAGGTGAACTGCGTGATCTCCAGGCCGTCGCAGAGAACCTGCCAGCCGATGCCCCAGGCCCCGAGCGTCGGGGCCTCCCAGTCGTCCTCTTCAAAACGAATGTCGTGGGCGGCGACGTCCAGGCCGAGGGCCTCCAGGCTCCGGAGGTAGATGTCCTGGACGTCGGCCGGGGCCGGCTTCAGGATGACCTGGAACTGATAGTGCTTGAACAGGCGGTTCGGGTTTTCGCCGTAGCGGCCGTCGGCCGGCCGACGGGAGGGCTGAACATAGGCGACCCGCCAGGGCTGGGGGCCGAGGACCCGAAAGAAGGTCTCCGGATGGAGCGTCCCGGCGCCGACTTCTAAGTCGTAGGGTTCCTGAATGACGCACCCCTGGTCGGCCCAAAACGTTCGCAGGCGGTGGATGACGTCTTGAAAGGTCAGCATGATAGAGCGCTCCGCGTACGAAGCCTCGACGGGATAATGGAGAGCGGAAAGGGCACCTCCACGAAAGCACGATTTTTCAAGCATTCGGCAGATGGGCAGGTCGGCAGGTGGGCAGGTCGGGAGACGGGCGTCTATCCTCGGAACACCGGCCGTCATGCCGGTGTCTTCCTCAGAGAACCGGCCGTCATGCCGGTGTCTTCCTTAGAGAGCCAGCAGTCATGCTGGCGTCATCCTCATGAACCGCCCGTCATGGCCGCGTCATCCTTCGGGAGTTCGGGAATTCGGCAGTTCGGGAATTCGGGAGTTCGGGAACCCGGGCATGGGGGGCCGGCCGGGGCAGGGATAAGGCCTGGAGGCCGGGGCCGGCGGTCGGCGACAGGGAGAGGCGAAGAGTCAAAAAGCTTCCGGCAGACGTGGGGACTTGGAACGATGGATGCCCCCTTGTCTTCTACGTCGGCCGCCGAACGGCCTGCCCGGATTCCCGAACTGCCGACCTGCCGAACTGCCGACCTGCCGAACTGCCCTTTGCTTGAAAAACCGTCCTTCCCGAAGGGTCGGAAAAGCCGAATCCATGCGGGTTTTCACCAACCGAACGACTCTGGTATGCAAGATACAAGATGCAGGGTGCGGGATGCAAGATGCAGACCGAGTTCCGGGAGCTCAGGCTCCAGCGTTCCTGCGTCCTGACGTGGGGGAACCCCGGGTCGGGATCAAACGTTGAAATGATGACGGTCCGGTTCGTATCGCAGGAAGGAGGTCGGCATGCGTTTCATGCCAGGACTTCGGCGGTCGTTCTTATGGGGGTGCTTCCTGCTCGGCCTCGGGGCTCTTCTAAGTCCTCTCGGCTGGCCCCAGAAGCCGTCTGTCCCGACGATCGACGCTTCACTGTTTGAAAACCTGACATGGCGGAATATCGGCCCGGGCATCATGGGCGGGCGTTTGACGGACATCGAGGGCGTCCCGGGGAATCCCGACATCGTGTACGTGGCCTCGGCCTCCGGGGGCCTCTGGAAGACGACCAACGGGGGGATCACGTGGACGCCCATCTTTGACCGGCAGGGGACGATCTCGATCGGGGACATCGCCCTCGAGCCGGGGAACCCCGACGTCATCTGGGTCGGGACCGGGGAGGACAACCCCCGGAACAGCGTGTCCTTCGGGGACGGCGTCTACAAGTCGACGGACGGCGGGAAAACCTGGCAACCCATGGGCCTGCGGGACACGGAGCGCATCTCTCGGATCATCGTCCATCCGACGAATCCCAACGTCGTTTACGTGGCGGCCATCGGTCACGCTTTCGGGCCGAATCCCGAGCGGGGCGTCTTCATGACGACCGACGGCGGGAAGACTTGGCAGAAGGTCCTCTACACGGACGACCGCCACGGGGCGTCGGACCTGGAGATGGACCCCTCGAATCCCAACGTCTTGTATGCGGGCCTGTGGCACTTCGAGCGGAAGCCCTGGAAGTTTGAGAGCGGTGACGAGGCCGGCGGCGTCTACAAGTCCGTCGACGGCGGCCGCACGTGGAAGAAGCTGACGAACGGCCTTCCCAAGCTGATGGGCCGGATCGGCATCAAGGTCGCCCCGAGCCGACCGAACGTCGTGTACGTCATCGTCGAGGCTCGGGAGGGCTCGCTCTACCGGTCGGACGACCGGGGCGAGACGTTCCGGCTCGTGTATAAGGACCCCAACATCGTGAACCGGGGCTTCTACTATACGGAGATTCGGGTCGACCCGGCCGACGAAAACCGGGTCTACGCCATGTCTCTGGGCCTCTTCGTGTCCATCGACGGGGGCAAGACCTTCCGGCGGATCGCCCGCTCGGCCCACGGGGACTTCCACACGCTGTGGATCGACCCCAAGGACCCGAGCCGCCTGTGGGTCGGCGACGACGGCGGCCTCTTTGTGTCCCACGACCGGGGCGAGACCTGGGAGTACGTCAATACGATCCCCCTCGGCCAGTTCTATCAGGTCGCCTACGACTTCCGGGAGCCCTTCTACTACGTGTGCGGCGGCCTCCAGGACAACGGGACCTGGTGCGGGCCGAGCCGGACCCGGCACTTCTCCGTCATCCCCAACGACTTCTGGTACCTCGTCAGCTACGGGGACGGCTTCCACGTCGCGATTCATCCCAAGAATCCGGACCTCTATCTGACCGAGTTCCAGGGCGGCGGGATTTTGCGAACCGAACTGTCCAAGGCTCGCCAGCAGGACGCGAGCCCCCAGCCGAAACGCAACGACGGCGGCCCCGTCGGGGAGCTGACGTACCGCTTCAACTGGAACGCCCCCATCGTCCCGTCGCCCCACGACCCCGATACGGTCTACTTCGGGGCCAACGTCCTGTTTCAGTCGACCGACTTTGGCCGGACCTGGCGGGCCATCAGCCCGGACCTGACGACGAACGACCCCGAAAAGCAGAAGACGGCCGGCGGCCCCGTCTTCCCTGAGAATACGACGGCCGAGTACCACTGCACGATCACGACCGTCGGGGAGTCGCCCGTCCAGAAGGGCGTCCTCTGGGTCGGGACCGACGACGGTAACGTCCAGGTGTCGCCCGACGGCGGCCAGACCTGGGCCAACGTCGTCCAAAACATCAAGGGCCTGCCCCCAAATTCGCCCGTCTCCCACGTGGAACCTTCCCGGACCGGCGCCGGCACGGCCTACGTGACCTTCGACCGCCACATGTTCGACGACTTCCGGCCCTACGTCTTCAAGACGACCGATTTCGGCCGGACCTGGACGAACATCACGGGGAATCTCCCCGAGAAAGGCTACGTCCACGTCCTCCGAGAAGACCCCAGAAACCCGAACGTCCTGTACGTCGGGACCGAGCTGGGCATCTTCGTGTCCTTCACCGGCGGCCGTCAGTGGGTCCCCCTCCGGATGAAGAACCTCCCGACGGTCGCCGTTCACGACATCCAGGTCCACCCCCGGGACAACGACCTGATCATCGGGACGCATGGCCGGGGGATTTGGATCCTGGACGACATCACGTTCCTCCAGGCGCTTCCGACGGCCGACCTCCAAAAGACGGCCCACCTGTTCCCCCTGCGGCCGGCGCTTCTGTTCGATACCCTCCGGACCCGGGTCACCCTCGGGGACAAACCGTTCCGGGCTGAAAATCCGCCTTACGGGGCGCTGATCACGTATTACCTGCGGGAGAAGCCCGACGAGAAGGTCGAGGTCAAAATTCAAATCTTGGACTCAAGCGGAAAAGTCATTCGGGAATTGAAGAAGCCGCCCCGTGAGAAGGGCCTGAACCGGACGAATTGGGACCTGCGATATGAACCGCCCCGGCCGCGGCGGGAGGCGGAGGAAGACGAGACTACTTTCTTCGGCGCCCCTCGGGGACCTCGAGTCCTGCCGGGGACTTACACGGTCAAGCTCATCGTCGGGTCGGAGGCATGGACCCAGCCCGTGGAGGTTCGGCTCGACCCCACCCTCGACGTTTCGGCCGCGGACCTCCAGACGGCCCACGATACGGCCCTGCGGCTCCGGGACATGATGTCCGGAATCAACGACGCCCTCCGGGCCCTGGACAGCGTCGAGGCCCAGGTCAAACAGCTCCAAAGCGCCCTCCGGACGGTCACCGACAAGGTGCCCGACGAGGTCACGAAGGCCCTCGCGGACGCCCTCCAAGAGGTCGAGACGCGTCGCAAGGAGCTCGTCCGGGATACGTCGCTCGCTTACGGCTACGGACCCAAGCTCTTCGAGCATGTGCGGTCGCTCTTCTCAGGTATCGACTCGGTCCTGGCCGCCCCGACGCCCTACCAGATGGCGTTCTTCCGGCAACTGCAGGCCGAGTATAAGGCCCAGGTCGGAAAGGTCTATGAGTCCCTGCGGGATGTAGCCCAGCAGGTTAATGGCCTCCTGCAGAAGCACGGCCTCGGCGGCGGCCTCCTCGTCGGCAAGCCCCCGCAGGAGTGAGTATGAAAGGTCCCGGGTGCCAGTCATCAGGTAGGCAGGATGCAAGATACGAACAGACGCCTGCATGACGGCGGGCGGTCGGTGAGCCCTTTGGACGCCGCCATGACGGGCGGCTCTATTCAAATTATTCAAATGACAAATAGCCAATGGCCTGGCATCTGGAGTCCATCTCGGGACCCCGCTCTGGCGGGTGGGGCCGGGATCAAGGGCCAAGCGCAAAAGGCATAGGGCCCGGAACTCTATGCCCTTCATCCCGGCCCCCGGGACCTGAGACCTTATCCCCATCCTGCATCTTGCATCCCTATGGGTCTGTGGGTCCTCCGACGCGTCCGATTGGGACAGCCCGACGGCTCGGTGTCGGACGTCGAATCCGACGTGGCCGTCGAGGCTGGCCGCATCGCCTGGGTTCGGCCGGCGGCATCGGAATTCCCTGAAGGTGCCGTCGTCTACGACGGTCGGGGGCGGGTCCTCCTGCCCGGATTCATCGACATGCACGTGCACCTGGCCCGTTACCGGGAGTTCCTGCCGGACATGCTCCGGTGGGGCATCACGGGCCTGCGGGAAGCGGGAAGCCCCTTTCCGGCCGTGCAGGCGCTTCGGGCGATCCCGGAAGCCGAACGGTCGGCCGTCTCGTCGGCGGGCCCCCTCGTCGACGGGGACCCGCCCCGATGGCCGGCCCTCAGCGTCGTCGTCCGGAGCGTCGAGGACGTCCGGGCCGTCGTCCGCCAACATCGAGACGCCGGCGTCGAATGGGTCAAGGCGTATCACCGCCTGCCGCCCGAGCTCCTGGCGGCCTTGATCCGGGAAGCCCACGGCCAGGGCCTCCGTGTGATGGGCCACCTCGGCCAGGTCCCCTGGCGGACGGTCCTCGCCTGGGGCATCGACAGCCTCGAACATGTCCGTCTCGGGACAGTCGACGGCCTCATCCCCCGACGGTTCGCCGCCGAGGTGGACGCCACGCCGTGGCCGATGAAGGACTTCCGGTTCTGGGCCTTCGTGAATCTCCAGAGCGACCGCCTCCGGCGACTCCTCGACGAGATGGCCCGCCGGGGCGTCCTCTGGACGCCGACGCTGACGGTCTTGGCCGTGGCCCTCGTCCGCCAGACGCCGGGCGAGCGGTTCATGCCCCGATGGCTTCGAGAGCGTTGGCAGGCCAGGTCCTATCGGTTCCAAGACCCAAGCGTCCAGAAGCAAGCCCGGTCCGTCTGGCCCCGCATCCTGCGGCTGGTCGCCATGGCCCATCGGGCCGGCGTCCGGGTCGTCGTCGGGACCGACACGCCGAACGTGCATACGCCGCCCGGCTGGAGCTTCCACTGGGAGCTTCGCTGGCTCGAACGGGCCGGTATCCCCCTCCGGGACGTCGTCCGGATGGCCTGCTGGCGCCCCTACGAAGCCCTCGGCTGGCCGACGCCCCTCCAGGTCGGGAGTCCGGCCGACTTCGTCCTTTTAGGCACGACGGGGCTTCGGTCCGTCCGGGACCTCCGCCGCATCCGTCGGGTCGTCCGGGCCGGCCGGACGGTCTTCCTCAGACCATGGACCATGGACCATGGACTGGCCTGGGCAAGCGGAATGGCCTCGTCGGGAGACACGAGGTGGGGACCTGGAAGGGGCTCTTTCGGAGGGGCGGGGCGTCGAGGACCGCATTCATGCCCATCTTCAGGCTCCCTCCGCGCTGAAGACCTTCATTAGCAGAACCGTTCGGATCGGGAAAATCCTCATGAATTCAGCTTTTCGGACTCTCCGAGAAATACGATTTTTCAAGCATTCGGCCGATGGGCCGGTCGGCCGTCGGCCGATAGGGCCACGGGACGGGAAAAGCCGTCCCCGAGGCCCCAAGCTCCTCGGGATCCCGCATCTCGCATCTCGTATCCCGTATCCTTGAAAAATCGTGCTTCCGGGGCGGTGGGAAAAGTTGATCGGACGCCGTTCTCCCGAACCGAACGGCTCTGTTAGCAGAGCTGGTCGGTTGGGAGAAATGCGGCTCCCATCCGGGAAAACGGTGATCCGGCGATCTCGATTTTTCAAGCTTGTTAAGGATGACACCGCCATGACGGGCGACACCAAGACCGGGGGACACCGGCATGACGGCCGGTGGGCCGGGGATCGACGCCCGTCGCCCGACCGGCCCATCGGCCGACCTGCCCACCTGCCCATCTGCCTATCTGCCATCTGCCTATCTGCCGACCTGCCCATCTGCCGAATGCTTGAAACATCGTGCTTTCGTGGAGGTGCCCTTCCCGCTCTCCATCTCACTTCTCACCTCCCGAACAGCTCTGTTCGATTCGTGAGAATGGTGTCAGGACGGCCCTTTCCATCGCCCGGAAAGCACGACTTTTCAAGCTTCGTGATGGCGTGACGTCGTGACGACGTGACGAAGCCGACCCGAGCCGCTCGGCCTCGACGCTGGCTTCTGCCTAAACTTTGTCACGCCGTCACGTCATTACGACGTCACGAAGCTTGAAAAACCATCCTCCCCGAAGGGTCGGAAAAGCCGGATTCATGCGGATTTTCACGAACCAAACGGCACTGTCAGGTCTCAAGACGAGGTGATTCGCCTTCCACAGGCAAGTCCATGGTCCATGGTCTATGGTCCATGGTCTATGGTCTTTTCCGGTGAGGCCAATCGATCTTTTGACATCCGAGCCCTTTCTTTCCTAAGATAGAATCGGTCCCATTGCTGGATGTGAGGAGGAACTCGACATGGCGGAACGGAATGGAGCGACTTTTTTAGAAGTGGCCCTGTCCTTCGTCGTCGGCGCCATCGTCGGGGCCGCCGTGGCTCTACTCTATGCGCCGGCCTCGGGCCGGGAAACCCGTCGGTACCTGCGAGAGAAGGCCGAATCCCTTCGGGATAAGGCCGAGCTGGCCGTCGAGCAAGCCAAGTCTCGTGTCCGCCGCGTCAAGCGGGCCATCGCCGAAGAAGCCCCGATGGCCGCCGAAAGCGCCACCGACGTGGAGGACTGAGTCGACAGGGGCGCCCCGACCCGCTGGACGGTTCGAGCGGATGACCCCACGGCCGGCCCTGTGGTATTATCATAGGGCCGGCGATCCTCATGATGGAGCAAGCGGATGGCCGCGGCGGCTCCTTGGCCCCTCCTGGAAGTGCCCGAGTACGTCTTTCTGGCCTTTCGGGTCGGCGCCCTGACGATGGCTCAGCCGATCGAACGCCTACGAGAAGTCCTGCGGTACCGACCGGCCCAGCCCGTGCCGAACGCCCCGCCCTTCATCGAGGGCCTGATCGAAGTACGGGGCGAGCTGATCCCCATTTTGGACCTTCGCAAGCGCTTCGGCTTCGCGGCGGACGTGACGCGCCGGACCCGCATCGTCGTGACGTGGGTCCAGCAGTACCCCGTCGGCCTGGTCGCCGACGAGGCGCATGCCTTGCTGCGGGTCGCCCTCCATCAAATCCAGCCGGTCCCGCCTCTACCGGATACGGCGCTGGCCGACCTCATCGTCGGAGCGCTCCTGGACGGCGATCAGATCGTCCTCCTGCCGGACCTGGACCTCCTGCTCCAGCCCCACGAACGCCAGTTGTGGGTCGAATTCCAGCCGGCGACGGAGGCGTCACCCCCGTCGGCTGAATCGGTCGACCGGCCGGCCTGACCGGCGCGGTCATCCCGTGACGGGGATGCCATGGAACGGCTACGCTTCTGGCTCCTGGACCTCAACTATGAAGTCCGGTCCGGACGCCCCGAGATGTGGCTGTGGGGCGTGACGGAAGACGGCCCGCGGGTCCTGCTGATCGATGACCGGCGGTGGCCCCGCTTTTACCTGCTCCCCCGAGAGGATGCCGACGTCGAGGGCCTGCAGGTCCAGGTCACGGCCCAGGGGCAACGTCTGAAAGACTTCGTCGCCGCCCGGGTCGCCGAACGCCGTTGGCAGGGTCGGCCCCGACGGGTCATCGAGGTCCAGACCCGGGCCGTCGATGCGGCCGCCATGGGACGGCTCGCCCAGGCGTTTCGCAAGATCCCCGGCATCGAGACGGCCCTGGAGGACGACATCCGGTGGTCCGTCCAGTACCTCCTGGACTGTCAGCTGACCCCCTCCACTTGGTGGGCCTGCCTGTTCGAACCGATGGAAGGACTCGACCGACCGGCGGCCGAAGCGGGTCTTCGGGTCGGTCGGGTCGTGGCCGAGGACCCGGCCCTCGTCGACGAGACGCTCCCACCGCCGGACCTGCGCTTCGTCGCCTGGGGCATGCTCCCTTGGCAGGCCGAGGGCATCATGCTCCCCGAGCGGGACCCCGTCGTCATCATCGGTCTGTACGACGGTCAGACGTGCTACGTGCTGACCGGTGAGGAACGAAGCCTGCTCGAGCAGTTTCTGGCCATTTGGTCCCGCCTCCAGCCGGACGTCGTCTTCGGATACGGCGTCAACCGGTGGGACTGGCCATACCTGCTGGAACGCTTCCACCGCCACGGCCTTGCCCTGGCCGTCGGCCGGGACGGGTCCGAGCCTCATCCGAGCCTCTACGGCCACATCTCCATCACGGGCCGGGCCAACGTGGACGTCTTGGACTTCGCGACCGAAATCTCGGAAGTGAAGCTCGAGACGCTCGAACGGGTCGCCCGTTACCTGGGACTGGCGACCGACTTCGAGGAATGGGACGACTGGACGTGGGCGCAACGCTGGAAGCAGGACCCGGCGGCGGCCCGGGCGTGGTTCGAACGACGGCTTCAGACGCTATGGCAGGTGAGCCAGGAATTCTGGCATTACGCCGTCGAGCTGTCTCGCCTGACGGGCATTCCCCTCGATCAGGTCGGACCGGCGGCGGCCGGCTTTCGGGTCGAGCACTTCCTCCTCCGGGAGGCTCGCCGGGCGGGCGAGTTGGCCCCCAAGCGACGGGAACAGCCCTACGTGCCTTACGTCGGAGGGTACGTCTTGGAACCTCGCTTAGGCATCCACGAGAACGTCGCCGTCCTGGACTTTAAGTCCATGTACCCGACCCTCATGCTCCTTTACAACATCTCTCCCGATACGTATGTCCCGCCGTCGGAGAAAGTCTCGGCCGACGAGGTCTTCCAGGCCCCGACGACGGGCCACCGCTTCCGGAAACACCCCGACGGCGTGTACCGGACCGTCCTGCGACGGCTCTTGGAGGCCCGACAGGCCATTAAAGAGCGACGCCGGCGCCTGCCGCCGGACGGCCCCCATGCCCGTCTCTTAGCGGCCCAGGAGAAAGCCGTCAAGGTCATCACGAATGCCGTCTACGGCTACGCCGGTTGGCCGGGTGCCCGCTGGTACGCCCGGCCCGTCGCCGAGGCGGCCGCCGATTGGGGCCGCTGGACGATCCGGCAGGCCATCGAATGGGCCGGCGAACTGGGCCTGACCGTCATTTACGGCGACACGGACTCCCTCTTCGTCGTCCACGAGCCCGACCGGATTCGGGCCCTCATCGACCGCATCCGAAGCCGTCTCCAGATGGACATCGAGCTTGAGCGGGTGTACCGGCGGATCCTGTTCACCGAGGCCAAAAAGCGCTACGCCGGCCTGACCGAGGCCGGGACGCTCGACATCGTCGGCCTGGAAGTCGTACGCGGCGACTGGGCCCCCGTGGCCCAAGAAATCCAGGAAGCCGTCCTGACGGCCGTCCTCCGGGACCGGGACGTCGACCGGGCCGTCGGCATCGTGCGGTCGGCCGTCCAGGACCTCCGGGCCGGCCGGATGGACTGGCGGAAGCTCGTGATCTGGAAGACCCTGACGAAGCGTCCCGACGAGTACAAGGCCAACACGCCCCACGTCGCCGCCGCTCAAGTCCTCCTCGAGCGGGGCCATCGCCTGACGGCCGGCAACAAGGTCGGCTACGTCGTCCTGCGGGGGACGGGGCCCCTGTACCGTCGAGTGGCGCCCTATCCCTTCGTCCCGGTCGACCGTATCGACGTCGAGTACTACGTCCAGAATCAGGTCATCCCGGCGGCCGGCCGCATCCTGAACGTCCTGGGCGTCCCCGAGTCTCGGCTTTTGCCGTAGGGGCGAGTGGCGAGTAGCGAGTGGCGAGTGGTGGGTAAGAAAGGCGCTATCCATCCTTCTGCTTGAGGGAACGGCTCAGGCGAACCGCGGCTGATGCTTTCCATCTGTTCTCGTAGTGAACGGAGGGCTTCCTCCGAAAGATAGCCGAGACGATGCGCAATTATCAGGTGAGTTTCTAATTCAACCAACGAACCGTTGCCACACTTCCAAATCCTGAAATGATCGGACCGCCTTCATAGCTTATCCTCCCCTCCATCCGCCACTCGCCACTCGCTACTCGCCACTCGCCATCCGCCACTCGCCCTACGAGGCATCCGGCGACGTCTCGTCCGTCGGTCGCCATTCGATGAACAGGATGTACGTCTGGCGGTCCGGCGCCTGGAAGGCGACTTGGAGGGGAAGCCCCAGGGGACTCAGCCACAGGTGGAGGTCCTCCAGGGCCGAGGACCGGTCCGCCGGTCCGCCCAGGGGGAACTCGGGGAAGTACAACTGGGGCACCAGGTCGCTTTCCTGGACCATCCAGCCCTCGAAGTCGGGACGGGTCTCGGGGCGAGACGCGCCGTAGGCCTGGAAGAACTGGCGGATCTGGTCGGCGATATAGCGCTTGGTCTCGACCGAGAGGGCCGGCTCCCCGTCGACGTTCAACCGGACGATCCGGCCCTGACGGGTCAGGACCTCGCCCCAGATGACGTGCAGGTGCTCGCCCAGCCCGGCAAAGCCCCGGAAGCGAACGTGGAAAGCGCCCTGGCTGACGGCCTGCCAGCTCTGAAGGAGCAGTTGGTAGGCCATGTGACGGTTCGTCTTCGGGAAGCGGACGGGGCTTCCCAAGATGAAGGCCAGGAAGAGGACCCACATCAAGTCGTAGCCCCACCGACCGCGTTGGAAGGCCTGCGTCCATCCCATAGGCATCCCTGATTCGGTCCAGTGTTGGGGATTAAGGTTCTGGGAATCCCTGGTTTCTGAACCACTGAAGATCCAGCACTCAAGCTTCATCCTCTCCCTGCCCCCGAGCCAAGCGTCGACGGACGTCGGCCAGGAGCTCATGGGCCCTCACATTGAGGGGGTCCAGGGTCGCCAGCCGTTCGAGGTAGCGGGCGGCCCGGAGAAACTGGCCGTTTTGGTAAAGCAGGACGGCCAGATGGAACATGTACTGAACGTTGTCGGGTTCGAGTTCTACGGCCTTCGTATAGGCCTGGGCGGCCCGGGCATGGAGCCGGGGGTGCTTCTCGTAGACGGTCCCGAGCAAAAAGTAAAGTTCGGCATCATTCGGCTGGAGCCGGATGGCATTTTCCAAGGCCCGGGCGGCCTGCCAGTTGTCGCCGGCGCGGATGTAGTCCAGGGCCTGAAGCCGCAGGAAGCGGGCGATCTCTTGCGGCGTCTTCGGGACCGACCGGGGCGGCGGAGTCCCGGCCGGGCCCGGCCGGGAGGACGGGGCTTCCCCCGTGGCCTGGTCCTTCAGCTTCCAGTACCGCAGGGTCCGGGGGTCCAGACCCTCGGGGGGCGTCGAGGCCGGGGACGGGGCGTGCGTCGGCGGGGGCGTCGCTTCTTCGGGAACCGTCGGGACGACCTGCTCGTAGGCCTGTCGGACGGCGTCCTGGATGGCGACGACCATCGTGTGAAGGTCCTGCAAGGTCGGGTCCCGCCGACATCGGTCCGGGTCATACTCCTCCAGGAGGCGACGATAGTTGGCTTCCAGCTCGGAGCGGGTCGTCTGGGGGGTGACCATCAGAATCTGCTGAGGAGAAAGTCGGGATAAGTTCTTGTAAAAGTTCAAGACCTTCTGCCGGTACAAGGCCGCCTGCAGGAGGGCCGCCTGGGCCGGCGACGGCGCCGGCGTCGGCGAGGCCCGGGGAGGTTCCCGACCGGCGTCGGGCGTCGGCGAGGATTCGGCCCATCCGCAGGCGATGGCCAGGCAGGCGATCTGAACGGCCCGGGTCGGCGAGAGGCCGCTGACCTGCACGGCGTGGTCCCAGTGGGCCCGACCGTCCAGGAGTTGGACGAAGTAAGCGTCTTGAGGGGTCAGGCCCAGGCCCTGGGCCTCGGTTAGAAAGTCGGGACTCAGGCGGATCACGCCTGCGGGCGAATGGACCTGCTTCCAGAGGGTCTCGACGTCCCGCACGCCCTGAAGGACCTTCCACAGCAAGGTCGGGATCGGTAGCCGGACGGCACACGGGAAGTCCGGCGGGTCGGCCGGCGTCCAAGTGAATTCAGCACTGTACCAGGAGAGGGCGCTTCCCAGATTCAGGTAGATAGAGGCCTCCAAAGCCGCCTGGATCTTCTCGGTTGGGATGCCGGCGACCGAGAGGCATTGTTCCATGACGGCCGGCAGGGGCAGTTCCCGCCACAGGTCGTACCGCGAGACGATCGCCTCCTTGAAGTCCGGGAGCAGAAAGTCCAGCAGGTGTTCGCCCTCCAAGTCCGACGCGGCGGCGACGACGTGGCCAGACCGGACCCAGAAGATCTTCTCCAGGCTGTTCCATATCAGGCGCAGGCTCCCCGTGTCTTGCCGTTGATAGACCAGGCCCAACAGGGTGACGACCGGATAGTCCGCCAGGCGGCCCGAGCTGGGAAGCCCCTTTTTCAAGCCACGACCTCTTCGGGATAGAGTTCCCGCATGAGGTGACCGTACTTTTCCATCACGACCCGGCGACGGACCTTCAGGGTCGGCGTCAGCTCGCCGGCCTCGATCGTAAAGGACTGGGGAAGCAGGACGAAGCGCTTGACCTGCTCAAAGCGGGCCAGCGACGTCTGGAGGTCTTGCAGGATTTGCTCGTAGAGCTGGATGACCGCCGGATGTCGGAGGAGCTCCTCGTAAGGCTCCACGGGCAGGCCCTTCTCCTGGGCCCACGCCACGAGCCGTTCCCGGCTCGGCACGATGAAGGCGGCCGGGTACGGCTTGCCGTCCCCGACGACCATGACCTCTTCGATCCAGGGACTCTGCTTGAGCAGGTTCTCGATTTTCTGGGGGGCGATGTTCTTGCCGCCGGCCGTGACGAGGATGTCCTTTTTGCGGTCCGTAATATACAAAAAGCCGTCCTCGTCGAGATAGCCAATGTCGCCCGTGTGGAACCAGCCGTCCGGGTCGATGGCCGCCTGGGTCGCCTCGGGCCGTCGGAAGTAGCCCTTCATGACGTGGGGTCCCCGCGTCAGGATTTCCCCGTCCTCGGCGATTTTGACCTCGACGCCCGGGATAGGCCGACCCACGCTCCCCGGCTTCCAGGCCGTCGGCGTGTTGACGGAGATGACCGGCGAGGTCTCGGTCAGGCCGTAGCCTTCCAGGATCCGCAGGCCCAGGTTGTCAAAGAAGACGGCGATGTCCTTCCGCAGGGCCGCCCCGCCCGAGACGAGGGTCCGGACCCGCCCGCCGGTCCGGGCCTTGATCTTGTGATAGACCAGCCGGTCGGCCAGGGCGTATTGAAGAGCCAGCCACGGCGAGACGGCCCGACCGGCCCGCCGCCGTTCCCCGACCCGTTCGGCGACCCGCAGGGCCCACTCGAACAGACGCTTCCGAAGCCCCGTGAGCTGACGGGCCATCTCGTCGATGCGGGCCTTGACCTTCTCGTAGAACCGGGGCACGGCGATGATGATGGTCGGCCGAATCTCCAGGAGATTTTCGGCGACCTTGTCGATGCTCTCGGCAAAGGCGATGCGGGCGCCCCCGGCCAGCATCGTGTAGTAGCCGGCCATCCGCTCAAAGACGTGGCTGAGGGGCAGGAAAGAGAGGTGCACGTCCGAGGAGCCTAAGGTGAGGACCTGGAGGGTCGCCTCGATGTTGGACAGGAAATTCCGGTGGGTCAGCATGACGCCCTTGGGCTCACCCGTCGTGCCCGAGGTGTAGATGATCGTCGCCAAGTCTTCCGGCTGGACGGCGGCGACGGCCCGCTCCCACCAGTCCGGCTGACGGGCCCGGTCCTGACGGCCGACCTCCATCGCCCGCTCGAGGGAGAAGAACTGGACGGCCGCCGGCAAAGCCGGCCGGTAGGCGCCCGCCTCCTCGAACAGGACGACGAAGCGAAGGAAGTCCGTCAGTTCGGAAGCGATTTGCTCGATCTTGGCCAACTGCTCCGGCGTCGAGACGAAGACCCCGACCGTCTCGGCGTCCCGCAGGATGTAGACGATCTGCCCCGCCGGGAGGGTCGCATAGATGGGCACGCTGGCCCCGCCTATGGAGAGGACCGCCAGGTCGGCGTAAAACCACTCGGGCCGATTCTCGGACAGGATGGCCACCCGGTCGCCCGGCTGGACGTTCATCGACCGCAGGAAGTGGGCCAGTTCGACGACGTGGTCGTAAAACTCCCGCGTCGGGATGGGCCGATATCGCCCGTGGCGCTTGACGTACAGGGCATCCGGGCGGTCATACTGCCTCACGTAGTGAAGAAACATCTCGGCCAGATTACGGAACCGCATGGTCGCATCTCCTCGGTCGGGCAGTGAGGCAGTAAGGCAATCAGGGAAGTCGCGGGGCCCTTGAGACGGACTCGATAGCGCCCGGGCCCCCGACCGAAGGGTCCACCATCCATGGCCGTACCGCCCCACGACCCCTACCGCCTTACTGCCCTACTGCCTTATTGCCTTACCCCTTGGACGATGTGACCGTGAGCTGAATCGACGTCGAGCGAGTCAGATTCCCACTGGTACCCTGGACCTGAAAGACGTATGTGCCCGGAGAGACGTCCTTATCGACTTTCAGCCGCAGGGTGCTGGCGGCCGGATTCCCCGGCGAGGGCTCGACGGCATTGGGGTCGAACTGGCAGTCGACGCGGGCCGGTTGACCCACACAACTGAGGCGGACCCGGCCGTTGAAGTCGCCGACCGACGTGACCGTACACGTCGTCGTGCCTTCGCCGTCCTGCGGGAGGGTCAACACAGACGGGCTACAGACGATCGAGAAGTCGCCCCCGCCGCCGGGGGCCGTCACCGTCAGTTGAAGGTCGACCGACCGGGTTTGCGCCCCGGTCGTCCCCTGAACCTGTAAGGTGTAAGTTCCGGCATTGACGCTGGCGGCGACACGAATCACCAAACCACTGGAAGCCGAACCATCCGGCGGCGGGGCGACCGAGACGGGATTGAAGTCACAAGTGACCCCCACCGGCTGACCTGCACAACTCCAACCGACCGATTCGTCGAAGCCGCCCGTCGAGCTCACGCTACACAGGGTCGCGCCGGACCCGCCCCGGGGCACGCTCAGGGCCGATGGACTGCAGGCGACCGAAAAGTCCGGCGGCGGTACCGTCAACTGAAGGGGGAAAGAACTCCGCTGTTCGACGCTCCCGACGGGCCCCGAGCTCATGAAGCTACCCACGACGCGGAATGAATAACTGCCAGGATTCACTCGGCCGACGTTAATCTGGAGCTGACTCGAAGCGGAGCCCCCCGCCGGGACGGTCACCGTCGCCGGGTTCAGTTCACAGGTAATGCCCGCCGGTAGGTCGGTACAGCCGAGCTGGACGTCGCCCGTGAAGTCGCCCGTCGAGGTGACCGTGCAGGTCGTCGAGCCGCGGCCGTTGCGGGATACACTCAGGGCCGAGGGGTCACACCGGACTTGGAAGGCCGTCGTGTTGTCATTGTCTGGGCGGGTCAGGCCGGGACCCCGACGGCAACCTACCCCGACGAGGAACAGTCCCCCGACCACCAAGACAAAGACGGCACCTGGGCAAAGCGTACCCGCCCATAGAGGACGGCCGGGACGTCGGGACCCGTCCCCGATCGCCTGCGGCCTCCGCCGATGGGCATGGCCCGCCGGTCGATGTAGGGGCACGAACGCCGCTCCCTCGAGTCCGCCCTCTATGAATACACGAAATCCCCCTGAGGAGCAAGTGCCCCCGGCGCCACCCCCTCATTCCGGCCGGTCGGCGAGTGGCGAATGGCGAGTGGCGAATGGGGTTCATGGTCATTCCCGGACGCCTCCCGCCGTCACGTTAAAATGGCGGCCCCGCTCTTAGGGCGGGCGGGGTCGGGATCAAGGGCCAAGCGCCAAGCGCATAGGGCCTGGAACTCTATGCCCTTGGCCCTTCATCCCGGCCCCCGGGACCTTATGCTCGTCTTGCATCCTGCATTCTGCATCTTGTATCTTGCATCCTGCATTTCACATGTCGGATGCCCTCATCGGGGCCGGGGAGGCGGGTATGGCCCATCGAATCGCGTGGGTCTGGGGAGCGGCCCTGGTCATCGGGGGTGCCTTCGCTTACGCCCAGGTCGACCTGGAATCCTTCCAGCAGTTGGAGTTCAACTTCGTCCCGCCGGGGGCCCGGGCGACGGCCATGGGCGGGACCTTTCTGGGACTGGCCGACGACGCCACGGCCGCCCAGACGAATCCGGCCGGCCTGGTCGTCCTGGCCCGGCCTGAAGTCGCCTTCGAATTCAAAGTCCTCGATTACGGCATCGAGCGCCTGGCCGCCCGCGACAGCTTGTGGACCCTCCGGCCGGACCGGTTCGGCGGGAGTGTCGCCTCGCCGTCGTTTCTCAGCGTGACTTACCCGACGGGTGCCTGGACGGTCGCCGCCTTTCGGCACGAGTTCCTGCGCCTGAAGGACCGTTACACCCTGGACATGCGGGAAGTCCCGGGATGGTGGGACCCCGAACGGGGTCAGTTGGGGCGGCTGTTCCGGTCGGAGGGCACGCTGGAGATGACGGGTACCCAATACGGCTTGGCCGTCGCCGTCCGTCTCGGGCGGATCGACGTCGGGGCGGCGGCCAAGCTCGTTCAACTGCAGGTCCTGAGCTCGATCCGACGGGACAACTGCGACCCGATCCCGGACACGGCCTGCCGACAGGGACAGACGGCCCTACTCTTTGACCTGGATGACCAGGCGACGGGGGTCGGTCTCACGGGCGGCCTCGTCCTCCGGCTGTCTCGACGACTTCAAGTGGGAGCCGTCGGCGAGCTGAATCCCCGCGTTCACTGGACGGGCAATCAGATGCGGGCCCAACGGGCCGATGGGTCTGTCCATGCCTTGGAGGTCACCGAGGCGGCGATGGGGGTCCCGAACCGGGTCGGGGTCGGGGTCGCCTATCGTCTGCGGGACACGCTCCGACTGGCGGCCGACGTCCTGTGGGTCCAGTACAGTCGGATCGTCGACCCGGACGCCCGGGTCTTTTCGGCGCACACGGCGGCCGTGACGCCGGACCGGTTTTTCATCCGTGACCGGTGGGAATTTCACGGCGGTCTCGAATACGTCGTCTTCGCCCGGCGGACGCCCGTCGCCTTGCGGGCCGGGTTGTTCGTCAATCCGGAACGGCGGATTCACTACCGGCGACCGCCCGACGTGCGGGACTTCGAGGCCGACGCCTTTGACTTTACTTACAACGGCTTGCCGGACGAGACGAACGTCGGCGTGTCGGCCGGCGTCGGGACGGTCTTGCGCCGGCGGCTTCAGGTCGACGTGGCCCTGTCGTACTCCAAGTTCATCCGCCAGGTGGCGACCAGCCTCGTCTTCTTCCTGTGAGGCGAGTGGCGAATGGATACCCCCCGACCCACCACTCGCCATTCGCTATCTCAAAGGCCCAGCCAGGCTTGAATCTGCCGGGCCGACAGGTCGGTCAGGTCTCGGACGACCCAGTCGGCGGCCGTGAGGCGCTCGGGCGGATGGGTCGTGGCCACGGCGATACACCGCAGGCCGGCCGCGTGGGCGGCCTCGACCCCTGCCGGGGCGTCCTCGATGACGACGGCCCGGTCCGGCGTCAGGCCCAGACGCTGACAGAGGGCGGCGTAGCCGTCTGGGGCGGGCTTGCCGCGGGGAACGTCGTCGCCGGTGAGGATGACCTCTAAATAGCGGGACAGACCCAAGACCTCGTCGATGAAGACGACGTTGGACCGGGGCGTGGACGTAAACAACCCTTGCCGAGCGCCGTGTCGCCGGAGGTCCTCCAAGAGCTCGACGGCCCCCGGTTGCCACGTCAGATGTGCCCGGACGAGCGTCCGGTACATGGCCTCCTTTTGTTCGCTCAGGCCCCGGATGTCTTCATCGGTCAGGTCCCGGTCCGAAAAGAGCCGCCGGAGGATGGCGGCGTTCGGAAGACCAAAGGTTTCCTTGAAGAGCTCGATCGGAAAGGTCCGGCCGTACTGCTGAGCCAGCCATTGCCACGAGGCCAGATGCCATCGGGCCGAATCGATGAGGACCCCGTCCAGGTCCCACAGGACGCCCCACACGGTGTCGCCTCCGTCGATAGACCGGGGATTCGAGAGATGATGCGAGGCCCGTCCCCGCCCCGCCCGTCCGAGGGCGGGGTCGTGAGATGAGGGGTGCAGGATACAGGATGCAAGATGCGGGATACAAGATGGGAATAAGGACCCCGGACGACAGATCATCGGCCACGCGCCGTTCGCCCTTGGCCATTCCAGCGGGGACAGGGTCCAGGAGCGACCTCAGGCACCAGGTCATTCACGGCTTGGCGGGACGTGCGGAATCGGCTACAATGAAAGAGCATCCCGCTATCCTTCCCGCCGGAGCGCTTCCGTGAAGAAATCGGCGTCCTTTTGGGATGGTCTCCGAGAGCGCGTGCTGATCGTCGACGGCGCCATGGGGACGTATCTCCACATGCGGGGCCTCCCCGAGGGCCAGTGCCGGGAGGCGCTCAATCTGAACAATCCTTCCCTGGTCCTGTCTATCCATGAGGAATACCTCCGGGCCGGGGCCGACGTCCTCGAGACGAACACCTTCGGGGCCAACTACGTGCAATTGAAGCGCTTTGGCCTGGAAAAGCGGGTCCGGGATATCAATCGGGCCGGCGTTCAGCTCGCCCGAGAGGTGGCTACTCACGGGACGGGCGTGTTCGTGGCCGGCTCTGTCGGCCCCTTGGGGGCTCTGCTTCAGCCCTACGGTCGGCTGACTCTTCAGGACGTCCAGGCCATCTATGAGGAGCAGATCGGCTCCTTGGTCGAAAGCGGGGTCGACCTCCTGTTCATCGAGACGCAGAGCTCGACCGTCGAGGCCCAGGCCGCCGTCCGGGCCGCCCGCCGGGTCGGCCGGGGCATCCCCATCGTCTGCTTGATGACCTTCGACCGGGAGGGCCGTTCTCGGATGGGCAATGAGCTTCCGGATGCCCTGTACGAGCTGGTCGAGGCCGGGGCCGATGTCGTCGGGTTCAACTGTGGGATCGGGCCGGGGGACGCCTATGACCTGGTCGTTCGTCATTTGAAAGACTTTCCCCATCCCCTGTGTGTCATGCCGAATGCCGGGTATCCGACTTATGTATCCGGGCGGTTGACCTATGCGGCCACGCCGGCCTACTTTGCCGAGTACGCCCGCCTCTTCGTCGAGGCCGGCGTCGTCCTCATCGGCTCATGTTGCGGCACGACGCCCGAGCATACGGCCGCCATGGCCCGGGTCGTGAAGGGCGCCCCGCCGGTCCGTCCGGTCGTCCGACCGGCGCCGACCTCCGAGCAAGCCCCCCGGCCGTCCCTTCAGCTCGTCGAGAAGCCCACCCCGTCCGAGGAAGTTACTTTCCCGACCCGTCTGCGGGACCTCTTCTCGAAGGATGTGGTCGTGACCGTGGCCGTCGAGCCGCCCCGGGGGTGGGACTACACGCGAGTCGTCGAGGACGTCCGGTACCTTCGGTCTCTCGGTGTAGACGCCGTCAACGTGGGGGACAATCCCCTGGCGAGCCTCCGCATGTCGCCGGTCGCCCTGGCGGCCGTCCTGAAACGGGAGGTCGGCCTCGAGCCCATCGTGCACTTCACGTGCCGGGACCGCAACGTCATCGCCCTGCAGTCGGAGCTTCTGGGAGCGGCCGCCCTGGGCCTTCGGGTCGTCCTGGCCCTGACGGGCGAACCCGTCGAGGTCGGCGAGTTCCCGAAAGCGACGTCCGTCTTCGACGTGGACGCCGTCGGCCTGATCCGGATTCTCCGGAACCTGAACGAGGGCCGGAACCTGGCGGGCAATCCCATCGACACCCGGACGCACTTCATCATCGGCGGTAGCGCGAATCCCCTGGCCGCCGATATGGAGCGGGAGGTCGAGCGGGTCCGGCAGAAAGTCGAGAACGGCGCCTCCTTTCTGGTGACCCAGCCCATCTACGACCCCGACGTCATCCTTCGCTTTCAGGATGCCCTGGGGGACCTGGCCGTGGACCTCATCGTGGGCATCTGTCCGCCTATCAGTGAGCGGTATGCCCGTTTTCTGGCTAACGAGGTGCCCGGCATCTCCATCCCCGAGGCCTGGATCGACCGGCTCCGGGGCCGGTCCCGGGAGGACGCCGAGCGGGCCGCCGTCGAGCTCTGTCAGGCCCTCATGGAGCGCCTGCGAGGCGTCGTGCAGGGATTCTACGTGATGCTTCCGATGGGGCGGTACGACCTGGTCGGGGCCCTCCTCGGTCAGGCGTCGGCCCACAGGCCGGAGGCCCGGGCGGAGCGACGGAGGGCCGAATGAAGCTTCTATCTTGCATCCTGCATTCCCCGAGGAGTCGTATCATGCCTTATGAGAAAGCGCCCCTTATCCGAGTCGAACCGCCGGGCCCCAAAGCCCGGGCGGTCGTCGAGAAGGACCACCGGTTCTGTTCGCCGTCCTATACCCGGCCCTATCCCTTCGTGATGGCCCGGGGGGAGGGCGCCGTCGTCGAGGACGTGGACGGCAACGTGTATCTCGACTTCACGTCGGGCGTCGCCGTCCTGAATACGGGCCACTGTCATCCCGAGGTCGTCCGGGCCATCCAGCAACAGGCGGCCACGTTCGTCCACATGGCCGGGACGGACTTCTACTACAGCCTGATGGCCGACCTGGCCGAGCGGTTGGCCCGTCTGCCCGGCGAGGGCGAGTGGCGGGTCTTCTTCACGAACTCGGGAACGGAGTCCATCGAGGCGGCCATGAAGCTGGCCCGCTGGGTCACGGGCCGTACGGACTTCATCGCCTTTTACGGGGCCTTCCACGGTCGGACGTATGGATCGCTGGCGCTGACGGCCAGCAAGGCCGTCCACAAACGGCGCTTTGGCCCCTCGGTCGGCGTGGTCCACCATGCTCCTTATCCGAACCCCTACCGGCCCTTCGGCCAGGTGTCCCCCGAGAAATGCACGGACGCCACCCTGGCGTTCATCGAGGACTACATCCTGAAGCGGACGGCCCACCCGGACGACATCGCCGCCGTCATCGTCGAGCCGATTCAAGGCGAAGGCGGCTACGTCTTCCCGCCGCCGGACTTCCTGCCCCGCCTGCGGGCCCTGACGGACAAGTATGGGATCCTGCTCATCGTCGATGAGGTCCAGACGGGCATGGGCCGGACGGGCCGCTGGTTCGCCTACCAGCACAGCGGCATCCAGCCGGACATCATCGCCGTCGCCAAGGGCATCGCCTCGGGCCTCCCCCTGGGTTGCATCATCGCCCGGTCCCACCTGATGACGTGGCCGACGGGCGCGCACGCCAATACCTTCGGGGCGAACCCCATCGCCTGCGCGGCGGCCTTGAAAACCCTGGAACTCCTTCAGGGCGGCCTGATGGAACGGGCCCGGACCCTGGGGGAGTACCTGCGGGACCGTCTGCGGGCCCTGATGGACCGGCATCCGACGATCGGCCGTGTGGACGGCCTCGGCCTGCTGGTCGGGGTCGAACTCGTGACGGACCGGACCGGCCGCCAGCCTTTCCCGGCCCTCCGGGATGAGGTCGTCCACCGATGCTTCCAGCGGGGCCTCCTCCTGCTGGGTTGCGGCGACAGCACGATCCGCTTCATCCCGCCCCTGGTCGTCGAAAAGGAACAGATCGACACGGCCGTGGCCCTCTTCTCAGAAGTCCTGCGGGAGTGCGAGATGGCGGCGGCAAAGTACAAGTAAGATGCGAGAGGGTCCCGGTGAGATAGGCTCATAGCTCATGTTGGCGCATGGCGCATATCAGCTCATGGCGCATGGCTGATGGCTCATGGGACTATGAGCTATGAGCCATGAGCTATGAGCCAATATGGGCCATGAGCTATGAGCCATGACCCATGAGCTGACATGACCCATGAGTGAGGGGGGCTGTCCGGCCGACCGGCCCATCTGTCCGATGCCTGAAAAATCGTCTTTCCCGGCAGGTCGGAAGGGCCAAATCTATCCGGGTTTTCACGGACCGAGCAGATCTGTTCACTGGGACCCGGGACCCGATACCTTATCAGAGCCGTTCGGTTCGTGAGAATGGCGTCGGCACGACCTTTCCCAACGCCCAGGAAACACGATTTTTCAAAGTGACGAAGTGACGAGTAACAAAGTGACGATCCACGGCCTTGGGCCGATAGAGCCCTGGATGGCAGGGCTTTTTGGACCCTTGGCCGAACTGCCGAACTGCCCAACTGCCGAACTGCCCTTTGCTTGAAAAACCATTCTTCCCGAAGGGTCGGAAAAGCCGAATCCATGCGGTTTTTCACCAACCGAACGGCTCTGTTATGCGTGTCTTCCTCACGGGTGCGACCGGTTATCTGGGTTCGGCCTTGCTGGAGGCACTTCTACGGCAGGGCGCCGACGTGACTGTCCTCGTGCGGGACCCCGCCCGCCTGGAGCGTGCGGAGTCGTCGTACCGCTTGCGGGTCGTCCGGGGCGACCTCCTGCAACCGGAAAGTTATGAAGCCGCCTTGCGGGACGCGGACGCCGTCGTCCACCTGGCCGCCCTCGTCCGCGTGTGGTCGCCGGACCCCCGGGCCTTCCGACGGGTCAACGTGGAAGCGACCGAGCACCTGATCCGGCGGGCGGCCGAGACCGGCGTGCCCCGCATTCTATACACGTCGACCTTCTTTGCCCTGGGCCCGGGGCGGCCCGGTCAGGTCCTCGACGAGACGGCCCCGACGCGGCCGCCCCTGCGGAATCCTTACCGTCGGACCAAGGTCGAGGCCCTCCGTCGCGTCCGTCGTCTTCAGTCCGAAGGCGCTCCGGTCATCATCCTCTTCCCGGGGATCGTCTACGGGCCGGGTCGGATGACCGAGGGGAACTTCGTGGCGGGCCTCATTCGGGACTTCCTGGCGGGTCGCCTGCCGGGCTACATCGGGAGCGGGCATCAACGGTGGTGCTTCGCCTGGATCCACGACGTGGTCGGCGGGTTCCTCCAGGCCCTGGAGCGGGGCACGCCGGGCGGTGCCTACATCCTGGGCGGCGAAAACCGGACGGTCCGGGAGTTCTTCCACTACGTGGCGGCCTGGACGGGTCGTCGACCGCCCCGATGGCCGATTCCCGGCCCGGTCGTCCGGAGCGTCGCCGGACTTCAGTTCGCTCTTGACCGCCTCCGGGGTCGAGCCCCCCGGATGTCGCCCTCGGCGGCGGGTCTGATGCTCTACGACTGGGCCTTCACCAGCGAGCGGGCCCGGCGGGAGCTGGGCTACACGGTAACGCCCTTCGAGACGGGCCTCCGCCAAACGGTCGCATGGCTTCTCGAGCTTCATGCCGGGGGGACGTCGTCCTGAAGTCGGAGGACGGGGGCCAGGTGGGGGTCTGGCGGGTCGTCGGTCCCGACGACGGGGACCCAGGGGTAGAGGCTCACGGACGCTCCGATCCACGTGACGTCCTCGCCCAGGCCCAGGTCGATCAGCTCCCGACCATGCGGCGTGGCTTGCAGGACGCCGGGCCAGTCCGGTTCCCCCTGATGCCGTTCCCATCGAGCCGCCAGGTCCGGCGACCACGCCCGGACCGCCGCCGGCCAGACGTGCCACAGGACGTACAAGACCACGTAGAGGTCTTCATTCGCCCGGGGGTCGTCGTCGAGCCGACCGCCCACGGCGACCAGCAGGACCCGACGCCCAGTCCGGTGCCATGCCCGGACCCGTTCGATCACGGCGGTCAGGTTGGTCAGACTGCCGACCCAGGTGTGGCCCCGGGGGCCGGCGACCAGCGTCCGGGTCCCGCCGGTCGTCGTCAGGAGGACGCGCCGACCGGTCCACTCGGCCGCCCGGCGGAGGACCTCTACGGGACTGTTCCCGAAGTCAAAGCCCGGGATGGGCCGGGAGTCCCGCTCGCCCCCGAGTAAGGCGTCGGGCCAGAAGCGGGTCCGCACCTGCCGACAGGCTTCGACCGAATCGCTGATCCAGACGGGTGTCTGGACGGGGCTGGCCAGGAGGGTCGTGAGGGTGGCGCAGGCTCGCAGGACGTCGAATACGACGGCCTCGGCCTGGAGGCTCGCGGCCGCCTGAGCCGCTTCTCGGCCGGCGCCGACGTAGAGCCATTCGTCGAGGGCTCGGAGCGTCACGGTTCCACCTCCTTAGACAGAGCCGCTCGGTTCGTGAGAATGGTATCAGAACAGCCTTTCCCATCCCCCGGGAAGCACGATTTTTCAAAGGGACGGAGTGACGAGTAACGAAGGGACGAGCCCCGGCCTTGGGCCGATAGGCCGATAGAGCCCTGGATGGCAGAGCTTTTTGGACTCTCTGCCGGACTCCCGAATTCCCGGACTGCCGAATTCCCGATCCCAGGACCTGGGACCCTATTCCCATCCTGCATCTTGCATCCTGTATCCCGTCATCGGTCGGCCTTGAGGCGCTGGCCGTCGATGTAGAAGTCCACCCGATGGGCCCGCCCGTGGGCGAGCCAGACGGTGACTTGGACGACCGTGCGGTCGCCCCATCGGAGCAAGACGTCGTAGTAACCCCCCGCGAGTCGGTCGAAGCTATATCGGCCCTGAGCGTCCGTGACGGTCTCGAAGGTCACGTCGGCCTCGGCCCGGGGCTTCAGGACCAGGCGGATCCCGGCGATGGGCCGGCTCTCGGTGTCGTAGACCGTTCCGTCCAGCCGGGCGCTTCCGGTCCTGGGGACTGGCGGACGAGCCAGGGGGGTGCCTACCGCCGCCGGATCGGCCTCGATGCAGACCGGAAAGACTGGCGTCGCAAACCCGACGAAGGCCCCGAAGATGGCCAGCCATCTCCAAAGGTTCATACCCTGCGCCCCGTCTGCCGGTATGGGGGCGTGATCATACCAGGCGGGCGAGTCATTTGCATGATGCATCCAGGCCATAAGGACCCGGCCATCCGGCTCCCCCAGGGGCGTGTTTTCAGACGCCTGCATGGCGGCGGGCTCTGGAATGGCGAATCGCGAACGGTGAATCGCCCATTGGTCTGGCGTCGGGGGTCCGTCTCAGGACCCCGCTCTTGCGAGCGGGGCTGGGATACATCCCGGCATCTCGATCCGCATTCCCATCTTGCATCCCACCCCGGAAGCCCTAAACTGAAAGGACAGCCTTCATCCAAGGGGGAGTTTATGGCCGGTAAGCGTCGGAGGAATGGAGGGACGGCGATTGCGCCGCCTCGACCCAAGAAGTCCCGGATGGCCTCGACCCGACGGGTCCGCTCGGCCGGCGGGGACCTGGAAGCCATCCAGGCCGCTTACGAACGCTGGACGCAGACGACCCTCCGGGAGTCCCTGGAGCGTCAGCCCGAGCGGCAGGCCGAGTTCACGACCCTGTCGAGCCAGCCGATCCAGCGGCTGTACACGCCCTTGGACGTGGCCGACATCGATTACCTCCGGGACATCGGCTTCCCCGGGGAGTTCCCCTTCACGCGGGGGATCCACGCTACGATGTACCGGGGCCGCTTATGGACTTTTCGGCTCTTCTCGGGCTTTGGGACGCCCGAGGACACGAACCGTCGCTATAAGTTCCTCATCTCCCAGGGCCAGACGGGCCTGAGCGTTGCCTTCGACCTGCCGACGCTCTACGGTCGGGACCCCGACCACCCCCTGAGCCTCGGCGAGGTCGGCAAGTGCGGCGTATCGATCGTCACCCTGCGGGACATGGAGATCCTCTTCGACGGCATCGACTTAGCGTCCATCACGACGTCGATGACGATCAACTCGCCGGCGGCCGTCCTCATCTGCATGTATGCCGCCGTCGCCCTTAAGCGAGGCATTCCCCTGGACCGGGTCGGCGGGACGACCCAGAACGACATCCTCAAGGAATACATCGCCCAGAAGGAGTACATCTATCCGCCCCGACCCTCGATGCGACTCGTCGTCGACTCCATCGCCTGGTGCGCCCGGCACATGCCGAAGTGGAACCCCATCAGCATCAGCGGCTACCACATCCGAGAAGCCGGCTCGACGGCCGTCCAGGAGCTGGCCTTCACATTGTATGACGGCATCGAGTACGTGCGGCACTGTATCGAGGCCGGCCTTGACGTGGACGAGTTCGCGCCCCGCTTGAGCTTCTTCTTCAACTGTCACAACGACTTCTTCGAGGAGATCGCCAAGTTCCGGGCGGCCCGCCGGATCTGGGCCCACGTCATGCGGGACCGCTTCCATGCCAAGAACCCCCGGTCCTGGTGGCTCCGGTTCCATACCCAGACGGCCGGTTGCTCCCTGACATGGCAACAGCCGTACAACAACCTCATCCGGACGACCATCCAGGCCCTGGCGGCCGTCCTCGGCGGGACCCAGTCGCTCCACACGAATGCCTTCGACGAGGCCTACGCCCTGCCGACGGAGTTCTCGGCTATGCTGGCCCTCCGGACCCAGCAGATCATCGCCTTTGAGAGCGGCGTCGCCAATACCGTCGACCCCCTCGGGGGGTCCTACTTCGTCGAGGCCCTGACGAAGAAGATGGAGGAGCAGGCCTACGAGTACTTCGACAAGCTGGACGCCATGGGCGGCATGATCCCGGCCATCGAGCGGGGCTACCCTCAGCGGGAGATCGCCGAGGCGGCGTACCGATACCAGCGCCAAATTGAGAGCAAGGAGAAGATCATCGTCGGCGTCAACGAGTACGTCGTCGAGGAAGACCGGCCCATCGAGATCCTGTACATCGACGAGAAGGTCGCCGAACAGCAGATCGCCCGTATGAACGAGGTCAAGCGCACGCGCGACAACCGAGCCGTCGTCGAGTCGCTCCAGGCCCTCCGTCGGGCCGCTCAGGGGACCGACAACCTGATGCCCTACATCCTGGAGGCCGTCATGAACTACGCCACTATCGGCGAGATCTGTGACACCCTCCGGGACGTCTGGGGCGAATGGGAAGAGCCGGAGGTCATCTGAGACCGGACCGAGGGTCGGGAATCCGAACAGGAGGCCACCCTTGCCGTTTACCGTACATGACCTGGAAGACCTGTTACGACTCCTGCAGGAGCACCCGGAATGGAGACGGGAACTCTTGCAGACGCTTCTGTC
The DNA here is from genome assembly GCA_002898535.1 of bacterium HR11. Taxonomy (NCBI): domain Bacteria; species bacterium HR11. Next base: position 2,432 of record BEHN01000003.1, on the reverse strand, counting down.
GGAGGAGTTCCTCCGCCTCCCGGCTGAATTCCGGGAGGCCTCGAAACTCCTGGCCGACACCGCCGCCATCGTCCATCAGACCGGCCAGCGCTTGGAGCAGAATAGCGTCCAACTTCAACGACTGACGGCCCGCATCGATGACCTGGCGGCCCAAGTCCAGCAACTGGCGGCTCAGGTCCAGCAACTGGCCGTCCGCCTGGACCAGCTGACGGCCCGGGTCGACGACTTAACGGTCCGCCTGGAGCAGTTGACGGCCCGCGTCGATGACCTGGCGGCTCAGGTCCAGCAGCTGACGGCCCAGGTCCAACAGCTGGCCGTCCGCATGGACCAGCTGACGGCTCGCGTCGATGACTTAACGGTCCGCCTTGATCAATTGACGGCTCGCGTCGACGACCTGGCGGCTCAGGTCCAGCAGCTGGCCGTCCGCATGGACCAGCTGACGGCTCGCGTCGATGACTTAACGGTCCGCCTTGATCAATTGACGGCCCGCGTCGACGACCTGGCGGCTCAGGTCCAGCAGCTGGCCGTCCGCATGGACCAGCTGACGGCTCGGGTCGACGACCTGACCGTCCGCCTGGAGCAGTTGACGGCTCGCGTCGATGACCTGGCGGCTCAGGTCCAGCAGCTGGCCGTCCGCATGGACCAGCTGACGGCCCGGGTCGATGACTTAACGGTTCGCCTGGAGCAGTTGACGGCCCGCGTCGATGACTTAACGGTCCGCCTCGACCGACTGACGGCTCGGGTCGACGACCTGACCGTTCAAGTCCAACAACTGACGCAGACCCTCCACACGTTTATGGAGACGACGGACCGGCGGTTCCGACGTCTCGAAGCCCTGATCGCCGACGTACGGGGCAGTACGACCGAAGACCGCATGCGGACGTTCTTCTATCAGTTTTTAGCCGATCGGGGTTTTCAGCGCCTTACCCCGATCCGGACGCTTCACCTCAACGCCTTGGGCGAAATCGACGGCGTCGTCCAGGTCGAAACGCCGGACGGTGAACGGCTCTGGGTCTTGATCGAGGCCAAGGTGAAACTCTATCCGAAGGACATTCAGCAGTTCGCCCGGCGCCTGCGTCGGTCGTCCGTGCGGGAAAAGCTTCACCGCTTCGGCATTCACGGAAAGGCCCTGGTCTGGGTTTTCAGTCTGGGTCTGACGATGGGCGTGGAAGAGGCCGCGGAGAAGGAAGCCGTCGGCCTGGTCGAGGCCCACATCGGAGAGATCGTGGCCCCGCAAGTGTGGGACATCTGATGCCCCGTAGCACCCCCGTCCAGACCCCCGAGGTCCTGCCCTATCCGCCGTGGCTGGAACGCTGGTGGGTCGAATCTGCCTGCCAGCGGCTGGGTCGTCCGGATGCGGCCGCCTGTCTGCGGGACCTGGAAAGGGAGGTCCAGCGGCTCAGCGACCTCTTCACGGTCGAACGGGCGCCCCGTTTCGGGGACTACGCCCGGGACGAGCGCTTGCTTTTGGCCTACGGCCTTTTCTTTTTCCCCCAAACGTTTGTCCGGGTCCAGTTCCCGCTCGTCGAGGCGATGCGACTCCACGGGTGGCATCCGCCGTCGGACCGGCCCGTGCGGGTCCTGGACCTGGGGGCCGGACCCGGGGCGGCCAGCTTGGCCGTCGCCGCTCTATTGGAAAAAGCCACGGAAAACCCCGTCATCGAGGTTATGGCCCTGGACCGAGCGCCGACGGCCCTGGCGTTCTTCCACGCCACCGTGAGAGACCTTTCGGCCTATTGGCCTCGGACCCGATGGACCTTCCGGGTCGGCGACCTGCGGGACCCCTCAACTTGGGGCGCTCCGCCGGATACGGCGTGGGACCTCATCGTCGTGAGTTTTGCCCTCGGGGAAGCCTTTTACGGTCAGCCTGACGCCCGGGTCCACGCCTGGCTCCAGCACGTCCTGCGGTATCTGGCACCCCAGGGTCTCCTCGTCATCACGGAGCCCGCCTTGCGGGAGACGAGCGAACGGCTGGAGCGCCTGCGGGACGCCGTCACCCGCGCCGGCCGGCCCTTCATCTGGGGCCCTTGCCTGCATCATCGCCCCTGTCCGCTTCTGGCCGAGGGCCGCTTCTGGTGCCACGAGGTCCGTCGATGGACCGTCCCCCCAAGCCTCGCCGACCTTAACCGCCGATTGTATCGCACGATTCAGGTCCTGAAGTTCAGCTTCCTGACTCTTGGTCCCCAGGCGCCGCCGGACCTACCTGCGGGTCCAGCCTGGTTTCGGCTCATCGCCCCGATGGCCGAGATGAAGGGCAAGTTCCAGACGGTCGGGTGCGCCAGCGACGGTCAAAAATATACTTACGAAATCCTCCGGCGGCACCTGGACGCCGACGGGGTCGCCCGCCTGCGGCGTATCGAGCGGGGCGACGTCCTTTGGGTGCAAGACCTCCAGCCCGCCGGGCCGGCGACGTGGCGGATCCCCGATACTGG